>NZ_JBHSAC010000069.1:0-45285 GCF_042649885.1 Streptococcus dentapri
TGGGATTTAGCGGTATACTGTAAGTGGCTCATTAGGACTACCTCCTGTTTGTTTTGTCACTTACAGTATAGTCCTTTTGGGCTTTTTATTGTCGTTGAAAATCAACTAGCACCACGAGTATTAGTTAGTTTATCCATCTTGCTTTTAACTGGTTTTATTGCCTTATATGTCTTAAACTATCAGACCCGTCAAAAAAGTGCCAATATTTTTGATGAGATATATTTTGTTGAATCCTCTAAAACATTAGAAATTTCCCATTTGGGACGAATTGGTTTTTCAAAAGTTGATGGGTTAACATCTTCTGCGGGAGGAACAGATAGTATCGGTAGACCAATTTTTCCAGGTTCTGTCTATAAGAAACATAGTTATTACTCCAATAACCTCAAAAAATTGCGTACTTTGGAAATTTATACCTTTTATAAAGGAGAAGAAGATCAGCTGTATATTTTTATGAGCCAAAATTTAAGTCATGGTGATACGCTAGATATTGCTTATAACTATGATATAAATACGAAAGTTCTATCTCAAAAGGTAATGATAAATTTTAGAGGCAAGAATTATCGAAATTACTCAGAAAATCCTACAGTTGTTTCTAAAACTTTAAAAGCAAATGGTTGGACCCTAGAAAGGGCATCTAAATATGGTGATAAGATATTGAAAGAAAAAGTATTAAAAGATTGGTGTTCTGTTTATGACAGTCACTATAGCCCATCTCATTGGGGAAAAGTGAAGGTTGTGAACACATGGAAAAATGCGGAAGAAGAATGATACCTATGTCAAGAGAATAATGATATGAAACGGCGTTATAAGATACTACTAAGTTTTCTGCTGATTTTGCTTTTTATTGGTTTTATTGCCTTAGCTGTCTTAAACTATCAGACCCGCCAGAAAAGTACCAATATTTTTGATGAGATATATTATACTGAAACCTCACCTTTTGTAAATTTTTCCAGGTTTGGACAAACTCGTCTGGGAACCAAAAAAGATGTAGTAACAATCAAAAGGGCAAAAAATTCAGAGGGAATTGAAGCTGTTGAAGCTGCTAATTTTGTCGAGAACTATCAAAACCTATCCAAACCAACCTCTTCAATTCAATTGGCCTTTTTCGTCCCACCAAAATCTTTATATAAGAATGGCTATTTAACCATCAATATTGGCTATCAAATGAAAGATGGGAATACGATTGATGTTTTATATGGCTATTCTCCCAACAAAAAGATTCTTAAGAGACAGGTTGTTCAAAATTATTGGCGGGATGGTTATTCAGAAAAGAAATCGACGGTTCTTCAAACATTAAGTGCTAATCACTTACACTTAGCAGATGTTTATTCCTATAGTGACAACATTTTAAGGGAAAAAGTATTGAAAGATTGGTGTTCTATTTATAACAGTCACTATAGTCCATCTCACTGGGGCAAGGTGAAGGTTGTTAATACGTGGGAAAGTGCTAAAGAGGAATGATCCCCCATGCAACTGTATATGCTTACTATAAGAAAAATCTACTCTTTGATGGTGAACAAAATAGATATGCGGGATACTACGGCGATTTAACGATTTCAGGGGATATTTCGATGAACAATGGGGACTATCATGCAGATCTAGATGCGGTGAACCTCTATAATCAATTAAAAGGAGGCAAAAATCTTGTCACTTCTATGAATACCTATTTTGACAAAGTAGAATCTGACGATAGTTATCGTGCTGAACAGTTTGTGACCAATATTGGCGATGGTGATTATGACAAAGGTATGAAAATTCTTGAGTCAGAGTATGAAGTCTATACCTTTCAGGCGGGGGAAAATCCCTTGTTCAAAGACTTTATTGACAGTCTTGAAGAGAAGAGTGATGACTTAATAGCGGATGGTAAATGATATGCGTAAGGAATTTAAAATTTTATTAGGCATTGGCAGTATATTGTTTATTCTATCTATGATTTTCTCAGTGCATTATTATACTCATCAGCGTAAAATTCATGACAAAAGTCAAAATATTTTTGATGAAATGTATTATGATGTTTCTCTTTCTTCGACGAAATTTTTTACCTTATGGGAACCGCGTCTAAATAAAATTGATGGTATCAGTACCGATTATCGCGGGAAACTTAATTCAAAAGTACCTGTATTACCTTTAATTCCTAATGTTAAATATACCTACCAAAAACATTATTTGAAACCAAATCAACAAACTGCTGTCCGTATGGCATTTTATTATCCACCAGATACGATGTACAAGAATGGAATAGTTCAATTCTCCACAAATTGGATTTTAGATGATCGTTATAAAATCGGTATTGACTACTACTATAATGTCAAAACTAAAGTCTTGTCTAAGTCTTTTTATATTGTAAAAAAAGATGATATTTTATATACAGCAGCTAATGCTTCTGAAATAGTCAATACACTAAAAGAAAATAATATTTCTAAAACGGATATCTATAGTTATGGGGACTCTATTTTGGAAAAATACTTCTTAAAAAAATGGGTTGCCTCCTACCACAGCTACTTTTCACCAAATACTAGGGGATGGGGAAAAGTAGAAGTCAAGGAAGTTAAAACAACATCAAATGATGATTTAGAGGAGCTGACATCAAAGTGATATGAAACGACCTTATAAGATACTATTAGTTAGTTTATCCATTTTGTTTTTGTCTTATTTAGTTACGCTATTTGTCTTAAACTATCAGACCCGCCAGAAAAGTACCAATATTTTTGATGAGATGTACTATGACGAGACTTCTTTTGCGACTCGAGTTTTCCATCTTGGGGGGACTCATTTTAATTATGTAAAAGATGTTAAAGCTTATTACAGAGGTCGTGGTGATGAGGGAGCTATTCCTATTGAAGCTGCTAATTCTGATTATCGTTATGATAAGTCTTCGTTAGAGAAAGATAGACAGTATCTGGATATTGATTTTTATTACCCCCCTGATACTTTATATGATGATGGTATTGTTAGATTTTCTACAAATTGGGTTTTAGATGGTCACCATGAAATTGGTGTTGACTACTACTATAATGTTACAACAAAAGTTCTGTCTAAATCATATTATATTTATGTGTCTCAGCGTGATGAGATTCTATACACAGGTGAGCAGTCCTCTGAGATTGGTAGCATACTGAAAAAGGAGGGAATTTCTGAAGTAAAGATCTACCATTACGGTGACAAAAATCTGCACAAGATTTTAAAGGACTGGTCTTCTGTCTATCACAGTCGCTTTTCACCAAATATTGAACACTGGGGGAAAGTAGAGGTCAGGGAAGTTCGAACTACTTCAAATGATGATTTAGAGGAGCTGACATCAAAGTGATATGAAACGGCTTTATAAGCTATTATTGGCTATTCTGATGAAGAACGACTACAAGAACTTGAAGAGGCTTACAAAATAAATGTCACTACTGATCGAAAACGATTACAAGAATTATTGGATCAGTTCTATGGTAAAACTGACTTTGCCCATACCAGCGCAACTCTTGCAGCTTACTATAATTTCTGTCTAGTTTAGTGTAACCTATTCAAGAAGTCCAGAAGACCTTGATTTAACTCTTGGGCAATTCTGTGATGTTAAATACCCTTGGGCGTACAACTAGTAAAAGGTGTTGAGGGTGAGATACAGAACATTCTGGGCATGCTGTGTATGTTTTCAAGCAGGAAAATCTAGCCTTGTGTACCGCTCTTTTGAGGATTCGTTGAATTTTAGCGAATTATGTTAAACTAAAGAGTGAATAATATCAGGCGAATATTATTCAAGGTTTAATATCAACTGCGTTTGCTGGGCCAGTTTAATATTCATTTATAAACACAAGGAAGATCTGCTATCGTCAAGGTGGAAAAGGAGTGAGTCCCTCATTGTCAAACATTTGATAAAGAAGAGGAGCAACAAGTGGAGAGGGAAATCAAGAGAGTGATCTGGTAAGACAAACCCTCATATCAGATAATCAGCAGCTTTATTTTATGCTTTAAAAAAGGTATAATAGCAACATGATGAACGGTATTATCAATTTGAAGAAAGAGGCTGGGATGACCAGTCATGATGCAGTTTTCAAACTAAGAAAAATTTTACAAGAAAAGAAAATTGGACATGGTGGTACGCTGGACCCAGATGTTACTGGTGTTCTACCGATTGCAGTTGGCAAGGCGACTAGGGTCATTGAATATATGACGGAGGCTGGTAAAGTCTATGAAGGTGAAATTACACTCGGTTTTTCCACGGCCACTGAAGATGCTAGCGGAGCTGTTTTGAAAATGACACCAGTAGCAGCAACATTAACAGCGCAAGAAGTTGATCAAGCTCTGACCCATTTTCTGGGAGTTATCATACAAATTCCTCCCATGTACTCTGCTGTTAAGGTCAATGGTCGTAAGCTTTATGACTATGCACGTTCTGGTGAGACTGTTGAGCGTCCCCGACGCCAGGTTGTGATTAGCGAATTTGTCAGAACTTCACCTTTGAAGTTTGAGGATGATACTTGTCGTTTTGATTTTAGAGTTTCCTGTAGTAAGGGGACTTATGTTCGTACGCTGGCTGTTGATTTGGGAGCTAGTCTCGGCTATGCTAGCCATATGTCTGCTCTCAAGCGGACAGTTTCAGCAGGTTTGCGGCTAGATCAAGCGCTGACTTTAGCAGAGATTACAGATAAAGTGGCTGGGGAAGATTATTCTTTTTTACTACCGATAGAATATGGTATACGAGACTTACCAAGGGTAGATTTATCAGAAACTGATAAAAGAGAAATTTCTTTCGGCCGTTTTATTGAGCTGGATCGTCAAGAAGAGTTACTCGCCGCCTTTTATGATGGGAGAGCACTAGCTATATTAGAGAAGCGCAAGCGGTTCTATAAGCCACGAAAGCTACTAGTTTGAGGTAAGCATGGAAATCATCACAATAAAAAATCATAGCGATATTTATCAAAAAGAGGATACAGTCCTCGTTTTGGGCTATTTTGATGCTTTGCATAAGGGACATAAGGTTTTGTTTGAACAGGCTAAAAAAATAGCAGAAAAAGAACAGTTAAAGGTGGCTGCTTTAAGTTTTTTTGAATCCCCCAAATTAGCATTCTCTCGTTTTGAACCTGATCTTCTCAATCACCTGACCTATCCCGAAAAGCGTTATAGCAAATTTGAAGAATACGGCGTTGATTACTTATACTTGACTAATTTTACCAGCGACTTTTCCCAAGTCAGTTCGGATGATTTTATCAAAACATATATTAAAAACTTGCGTGCCCAAGCAATTGTTGTCGGCTTCGACTATAAGTTTGGTCATAATCGGACCGATGCTGATTATTTATCGAGAAATTTCAAGGGGCAGGTTGTTACGGTAGATGCAGTTAAGCAAGATGGCGAAAAAATTTCTTCGACCCGTATTCGTCAGCTGATTGCAAAAGGTGAAGTTGCCCAAGCTAATCAGCTTTTAGGCTATGAGTTTTCAACTCGGGGTCTTGTTGTTCACGGTGATGCCCGCGGTCGAACAATTGGTTTTCCAACAGCTAATCTAGCACCGATAGATAGAACTTTCCTGCCAGCTGATGGTGTTTATGTGACAGATGTGTTGGTTAAGGGGCAGCGCTACCGCGCTATGACCAGCATTGGTAAGAATGTAACCTTTGGTGGCAGAGAGCTGAGGCTAGAGGCTAATATTTTTAATTTTGATGGTGATATTTACGGGGAAAAACTTGAACTCATCTGGTTGGATAAAATTCGTCCTATGATTAAATTTAAAGGTATTGATGAGCTGGTCCAACAGCTTTACACAGATCAGAAACTTGCTAAAAGTTGGTAGTGACACCAAAATAGAGCTAGTAATTTTATATTTTTTTGGTATAATGTTCAGCATGAAAGGGGTTTAAGGTTTGACTTTATGATCACACTATTTTTATCGCCTAGCTGCACTAGTTGTCGTAAAGCCCGAGCTTGGCTGACCAACCATGAGGTAGCTTTTCAAGAACACAATATTATTACCAGCCCTCTATCCCAAAAGGAACTGTTGGCTATATTAACTCTGACAGAGAATGGGACAGAAGATATCATCTCTACTCGTTCGAAGGTTTTTCAAAAACTAGATATAGATGTTGAGGAATTATCCATTTCGGCCCTTATTGACTTAATCGCCAAAAATCCTAGCCTGCTTCGCCGTCCAATTATTTTAGATAAAAAACGTATGCAAATTGGTTTTAATGAAGATGAAATTCGTGCCTTTTTGCCACGTGATTATCGCCAACAGGAATTGCGCCAGGCAACAATTAGAGCAGAACTAGAAGGGAATGCTGATGACTAAGAATTATTCCTATCCGCTTGATCCTTCCTGGAGCACTGATGATATTGCAGCAGTGCTTTCTTTTTTGAATCAGGTTGAGGCTGCTTATGAAAGCAGGAGTGAGGCGACTAACCTCTTGCAAAACTATCAAGCATTTAAAAGGGTTGTTCCCAGTAAAATGCAGGAGAAGCAAATAGATCGAGAGTTTGAAGCTAGCAGTGGTTATTCAATCTATCGAGCTGTTCAGGCAGCAAAAGAAAAAGGGAAAGGATGGATTTTTCTTGGAAGCTAAATTTAAATTTGCTCAAGACTTGATTCGACAGGCAGCTGTTTATGTTCGCCAACGGATGACAGAAGATCTTCAAATTGAACAAAAGAGTCAGTTTGATGATTTGGTGACCAATATTGATAAGGATTCTCAGGATTTTATGGTTGAGGCTATTCAAAAGGCTTATCCTGATGATAATATTCTGGGAGAAGAAAGCGAGCTCTACGCCGATTTAAAAGATGGTCACGTTTGGGTCTTAGACCCTATTGATGGAACAGTTAATTTTGTTGCTCAAGGACGTGATTTTGCCATTATGATCGCTTATTACGAGGATGGGGTTGGCCAATTTGGTCTTATCTATGATGTCGTGTGCGATAAATTATACAGTGGAGGGGGAGAGTTTGAAGTATCCTGTAACGGTCGAACCCTATCTCCTTATCAGTCTAGGCCATTGAATCGTCAGCTAATCGGTGCCAACGGTCGCATGTATGCCAGTAATTATCTAGGATTAGCCGATTTTGCTAGTAAAGTATTGGGGGTCCGTGTTCTGGGAAGTGCTGGTATCAGTATGTCACGGGTTCTGGAAGGGCAGCTGCTGGCTTATTTTTCAGCCATTTCTCCTTGGGATTATGCAGCGGCTAGTATCATGGGACAAAAACTGGGCTATGAGCTCTTGACCATGACAGGTGAACCCTTGGATTACGAGAGTCGGCAAGCCGTTATGTTTATTCCAAGAGCAGAAGAAGCGTTAATTAAAAGAGATATTAAAAAGGGTTAGAGGCTATAAACCTCGGCTCTTTTTTGATATAATAAGGATATGACTCTACCTAAAGATTTTATTGAGAAATACCAAGAAATTTTAGGAGCTCAAGCTCAGGAATTTCTAGCAAGTTTTGAACAAGAGCCAGTATCTGCCTTTCGGACTAATCCTCTAAAGAAAGCGCAAAAAGTTTTTCCGGAATCTATCCCTCGAGTCCCGTGGGGACATTATGGTAAGATTTCAGGGAAATCAGCAGACCATGTTACAGGGCTAGTCTATTCACAAGAACCGGCTGCTCAGATGGTTGCTCAGATAGCAGCGCCACAAAAGGGAATGAGAGTCTTGGATTTAGCGGCAGCACCTGGCGGGAAAACAACTCACTTGCTTAGCTATCTTGGCAATACAGGCTTGCTAGTCAGTAATGAAATTTCTAAAAAACGCAGTAAGATTTTAGTGGAGAATGTGGAACGCTTCGGAGCTCAAAATGTACTTGTTACCAATGAATCTCCTCAACGTCTAGCCAAGACTTTTCGAGATTATTTCGATTTAATTGTTCTTGATGCTCCTTGTTCAGGTGAAGGTATGTTTCGTAAGGATCCCGATGCTAGTCGGTACTGGCACAAGAATTACCCCGCTGAATGTGCTAGTCTCCAGCGAGAAATTTTAGTTGAAGCGATGAAAATGCTGGTACCGGGTGGTCGTCTGGTCTACTCAACCTGTACTTGGTCGCCAGAAGAAAACGAAATGGTGGTGTCTTGGCTCTTAGAAACATATGATACCTTGGACTTGATCCCTATCCGCAAAATCAATGGAATGGTTGATGGTATCGGAATACCAGAAGTGGCTAGGATGTACCCTCATCTCTTTAAAGGCGAGGGACAATTCATAGCTCATCTGCAAGATGGACGTCAACTCTCAGCTAAGAGAAATAAAATAAAGTCTGCGACGAGTAGACTTAGTCAAGAACAAAAACGCCTCTGGCAAGATTTTTCTAAGGACAACTTGATAACAGAGCCAAGTGGTACCCTACAGACCTTCGGTGATGAACTCTATTGTCTACCTGCAGAATTACCGGATGTATCTAAACTTAGAATTGCCCGCAATGGCTTGCATCTAGGGACCTTTAAGAAGAAGCGCTTTGAGCCTTCTTTTGCCCTCGGTTTAGCTCTGACTAGCGATCAGGTGAAGCGATCTGTTGCCTTAACAGACCAGCAATTTCGTAGCTATGTTTCTGGTAATCCCCTTGCTTTAAATGTGACCTATCTCAACGGTTGGTATCAGCTTTTAGTAGATGGCAATGGTGTTGGATTCGCAAAGATTGTTGGTTCAACAATCAAGAATTTTTTCCCAAAAGGTTTACGTTTTTGAAGATGTAACAGTTCTATTACAATAAAAAACCTTATATATCCAAAATAGCAGTAATGTGTTATTATTAGAAGTGGAAGTTTGATACTTCCAAGGATAGTTTTATCAACTCAATTTTGAAATTTAAAAACAGGATTCTAATATGAAAAAATGGAATAAAAATCGCTGGTCTCTCTTAGTGATTATAGGAGCGGCTCTCTTGTGTCTATCTGCCTGTGCAAGTTGGATTGACAAGGGTGAAAACATTACCAGTGTCGGATCAACTGCCTTGCAGCCTCTTGTTGAGGGAGCTTCCGATAGTTTCTCTGAAAAAAACAAAGGCAAGACCATTAATGTCCAAGGGGGCGGATCTGGCACAGGTCTGTCTCAGGTGCAGTCGGGTGCGGTCCAAATTGGAAATAGCGATGTTTTTGCTGAAGAAAAAAGTGGAATTGATGCTAGCAAATTAAAGGACCATCAGGTGGCGGCTGTAGGCATTGCTGTGATTGTTAATAAAAAAGTTAGCCAGGAGAATCTCACGATTGAGCAACTTAGAAAGATTTTTACTGGCGAATATACCAACTGGAAACAGTTAGGCGGTGATGATATGGAAATCACTATCATCAATCGTGCAGCCGGTTCAGGTTCGCGTTCTACCTTTGATAGTGTCATTATGGATGGTAAGTCCAGTAAGCAGAGTCAAGAGCAGGATTCAAATGGTATGGTACGTTCAATCGTTTCGCAAACCCCAGGTGCCATTTCCTACCTCGCTTTTCCTTATATTGATAATTCTGTTTCTACGATTAAAATCAATGGTTATGAGCCAACTGCGGCTAATGTAACAACTAATAATTGGGTTCTTTGGTCCTATGAACACATGTATACTAAAGGTGAGGCTAAGGGCCTGACTAAAGAATTTTTAGACTATGTTCTTAGCGATGAAGTGCAAAAAGGTGTCGTTAAAGATATGGGTTATATTTCCATTAACGATATGAAAGTCACTAAAGACGCTGAAGGTAATGTGAGAGCAAAATAAGGAGTTTCCATGAAAAAACAGAATTTGGCAGAGCAACTAACCTCGCCATCTAAAAATTCGCGTCTGGAAAAATTTGGGCGGACAATCACCTTTCTCTGTTTAGCGCTAATTGCCCTTATTGTGGCCATGATTTTAATTTTTGTCGCTCAAAAAGGGTTATCAACTTTCTTTGTTAATGGCGTTAATGTTTTCGATTTTTTGTTTGGAACTAAATGGCAACCCTCGGTTAAAGATTCCCATGGGCAATATATTATGGGAGCTCTGCCAATGATTGCTGGTTCCTTCATCGTTACTATCTTGTCAGCCTTAATTGCAACCCCTTTTGCTATTGGAGCTGCAATTTTTATGACGGAAATTTCACCTAAAAGAGGGGCTAAATTATTGCAGCCGACCATTGAGCTTTTGACGGGGATTCCATCCGTTGTTTATGGTTTCATCGGTCTGCAGGTTGTCGTACCTTTTGTTCGTACCCTGTTTGGTGGTACGGGATTTGGTATTCTATCAGGAGTTTTTGTTCTCTTTGTTATGATTTTACCGACTGTTACTTTTATGACGACAGATAGTCTACGTTCGGTTCCGCGGCATTATCGTGAGGCTAGTCTAGCTATGGGAGCTACTCGGTGGCAAACAATATGGAAGGTGACCTTGCATACCGCTAAACCAGGTATTTTTACGGCGGTTGTCTTTGGTATGGCACGTGCCTTTGGTGAGGCTTTAGCCATCCAGATGGTTGTCGGTAACTCAGCTGTTATGCCAACTTCTCTCTTGACACCTGCCTCAACTCTGACATCTGTTCTTACAATGGGAATTGGAAATACTGTCATGGGAACTGTGCAAAACAACGTCCTCTGGTCATTGGCCTTGGTGCTCTTGATTATGAGTTTAGCCTTCAATATGCTGATGAGATTCATCACTAGGGAGAAAAAAGTAAACTATGAACGCTAAAAAAATTGACAAGCTAATGACGGCCGTCCTCTATGCTATTGCTAGTATTATCGTAGCAGTATTAGCAGCCTTGATTCTCTATATTTTAATCAGTGGTCTACCACATGTCAGCTGGCACTTTCTGACAGGGAAATCATCATCCTATCAAGCCGGTGGCGGTATCGGTATTCAGCTTTATAATTCGCTGTTTTTATTGGTGATTACGCTGATTATCTCTGTTCCTTTATCTATGGGAGCAGGTATCTACCTCTCTGAATATGCTAAAAAGGGACGTTTGACCGATTTTATTCGGACCTGTATTGAGATTTTATCATCACTGCCTTCTGTTGTAGTGGGGCTATTTGGTTACCTGATTTTCGTTGTGCAATTCCAGTATGGCTTTTCTATCATTTCTGGTGCCCTAGCCCTAACTGTCTTTAATCTTCCGCAGATGACGCGGACAGTTGAAGATAGTCTGCGCAATGTTCATCATACACAACGTGAAGCAGGTTTGGCTTTAGGTATTTCACGCTGGGAAACAATCCTTCATGTTGTTATACCAGAAGCTATTCCAAGTATCGTAACAGGTGTTGTCTTAGCGTCTGGTCGGATTTTTGGTGAAGCAGCAGCTCTCATCTACACTGCTGGCCAGTCTGCTCCAGCCTTAGATTGGGGGAACTGGAATCCACTCAGCATCACGAGCCCGATTTCGATTTTCCGTCAATCGGAAACTTTGGCTGTTCATATTTGGAAGGTTAATAGCGAAGGGACAATTCCAGATGCTGCCAAGGTATCAACTGGTAGTGCTGCCGTACTCCTGATTTTTATCTTGATTTTCAACCTATCTGCCCGCTATCTGGGTAAGAAATTACATGCTAGATTGACATCTGCAAAATAAGAGGAGAAAGATATGACTGAATATAATTGGAATGAACGCCATATCATGACCTTTCCCGATAGAGAATTGGCTCTGGAAACAAAAGATTTGCATGTTTATTACGGTCAAAATGAGGCCATCAAGGGGATTGATATGCAGTTTGAAAAAAATAAAATCACTGCCTTCATCGGTCCGTCTGGTTGTGGTAAATCAACATTTTTACGCAGTTTGAATCGAATGAATGATACCATTGATATCGCTAGAGTAACTGGTAAAATTATCTACGAAGGAATTGATATTAATCGGTCGGAAATCAATGTTTATGAAATGCGTAAGCACATCGGTATGGTCTTTCAACGCCCTAATCCATTTGCTAAGTCCATTTATAAAAATATTACTTTTGCCCATGAGCGCTCTGGTGTTAAGGACAAGCAAATTCTCGATGAAATTGTGGAAACTTCCCTTAAGCAGGCTGCTCTCTGGGATCAAGTGAAAGATGACCTTCATAAATCAGCCTTCACACTCTCTGGAGGACAACAACAGCGACTCTGTATCGCGCGAGCTATTTCAGTGAAGCCTGAAATTCTACTGATGGATGAACCCGCTTCGGCTCTCGATCCTATTGCAACTATGCAGTTGGAAGATACCATGACGGAATTGAAAGAGAATTATTCAATTATTATTGTTACACACAATATGCAGCAGGCTGCTCGTGTCAGCGATTACACCGCCTTCTTTTATCTGGGGGACTTGATTGAATATGACAAGACAGCTAAAATTTTCCAAAATGCGCAATGTGAGTCGACTAGCGATTATGTCTCAGGACGATTCGGATAGAAAGGAATCTTATGACAGAACCAATCTTGCAGGTTAAAGATCTGTCGGTTTATTACAATAAGAAAAAGGCCCTTAATAATATCACGATGGATTTCTTACCCAATGAAATTACAACTCTGATTGGTCCATCGGGTTCTGGAAAGTCAACGCTGTTGCGGGCTATAAATCGTATGGGTGACCTCAATCCAGAAGTGACTTTGACGGGAGCTATCACCTATAATGGTCACAATATCTATGGACCACGTACAGACACTGTCGAACTTCGTAAAGAAATCGGTATGGTCTTTCAACAGCCTAATCCTTTTCCAATGACAATTTATGAAAATGTCACTTATGGCTTGCGTATCAAAGGGGTCAAGGACAAGGCTATTCTGGATGAAGCGGTAGAAACATCTTTGATTGGAGCCTCTATCTGGGATGAGGTTAAGGATCGTTTGCATGATTCAGCTCTCGGCCTATCTGGTGGTCAGCAGCAGCGTGTTTGTATAGCTAGGGTTTTAGCGACCAGTCCTAAAATTATCTTGATGGATGAGCCAACTTCGGCTCTTGATCCTATTTCATCTGGGAAAATCGAGGAAACTCTCTATAGCCTAAAAGATGAATACACAATGCTTATCGTAACCCGTTCGATGCAGCAGGCTTCTCGGATTTCAGATAAGACAGGTTTCTTTCTCAATGGTGATTTGATTGAGTATAATTCTACCAAAGAGATGTTCCTCAATCCTGCCCATGAAGAAACAGAAGACTATATTAGTGGTAAATTTGGCTAGTTAAAAGCCTTCCCAATAGACAGGAAAGAAAATCTTATGTTACGTACACAATTTGAAGAAGAATTAGATAAATTACATAATCAATTTTATGCCATGGGAACTGAAGTCAGCGCCCAGATCAGTAAAACTGTTCGTGCTTTCATCAGTCATGACCGTGAACTTGCCAAAGAAGTTATCGATTCTGACGATATTGTCAATAATTATGAGACCAAGTTAGAACAAAAGTCTCTTGAAATCATTGCTTTGCAGCAACCTGTTTCAATTGATTTACGCACGGTTATTACAGTTCTCAAGGCCTCTAGTGATGTCGAACGTATGGGAGACCACGCTTCGGCCATTGCTAAAGCAACCATTCGTATGAAGGGTGAGGAGCGTATTCGTGAAGTTGAAGAATCTATCAATAAAATGGGGCGTGCTGTCCGTGATATGGTAGAGGAGGCTTTGAATGTTTACATTAAATCGGACGAAGCTGGAGCTTACGAAGTGGCTGCCCACGATGAGATTATTGATGAATTATTTGTTGAGACACAAAACATGACAGTAGAAGCGATTCGTGAAAATCCTAATGCAGCCTTTGCCGCTAAGGAATACTTCCAGGTCTTGATGTACTTGGAGAGAATAGGGGATTACGCTCGTAATATTTGTGAGTGGGTTGTCTATCTTGAAACCGGAAAAATCATCGAACTTTGAGATCAGATGTGTTATAATGGGAAATTGAAGTAAGAAGTTTTATCTTTGATAACTTATATTTGCGTCTGTACTAAAGGTATAGAGAGTGGCAGTAACCTTAAATCTTTTTGAGGTTTGTCCACTCTCTTTTAGCGAAAATACAATAAAAGTTTACAACTTTTAAAGGAATTAAGGAGTTTTATGAATTCTGTAGAACACTTTATCGAAAAATTTGTGCCTGAAAATTATAATATTTTTCTGGATATTAACCGAGCAGCTAAAACATTTTCAGGTAATGTTGCTATCAGCGGTGAAGCTCTAGATAGTCAAGTTTCCTTCCACCAAAAAGACCTCTTAGTAACATCTGTACTTTTAGATAATCAGGAAGTTGCTTTCAGTCTTGATGATGAAAAAGAGGCTGTACATCTCGAATTGCCAGAAACTGGTAGTATGACTCTGGTACTGGAATTTTCAGGTCATATTACAGATAATATGACTGGTATTTATCCATCTTACTACACTGTTGACGGAGTTAAGAAAGAAATCATTGCTACGCAATTTGAAAGCCACTTTGCACGCGAGGCCTTCCCTTCCATTGATGAACCAGAGGCTAAGGCAACCTTTGACTTGGCTATTAAATTTGACCAAGAAGAAGGTGAAATCGTTCTTTCTAACATGCCTGAAGTCAATCTTGAACTTCGTCAAGAAACAGGCGTTTGGACTTTTGATACTACCCCACGCATGTCTTCCTATCTATTAGCCTTTGCTCTTGGTGACTTACAGGGCAGGAAAGCCCAAACTAAGAATGGTATTGAAGTAGGTATCTTTGCAACGAAGGCCCATGAGTCAGCATCATTAGATTTTGCCTTGGATATCGCTGTACGTGTCATCGATTTTTATGAGGATTATTACGGTGTTGCTTATCCAATTCCTCATTCTTACCATTTGGCATTACCTGATTTCTCAGCAGGAGCGATGGAAAATTGGGGTCTAGTAACCTATCGCGAGATATATTTGGTTGTTGATGAGAATTCAACAGTCAGCAGCCGCCAACAAGTTGCACTGGTTATTGCCCACGAGTTGGCTCACCAATGGTTTGGTAACCTAGTTACCATGAAATGGTGGGATGATTTATGGCTGAATGAATCCTTCGCCAATATGATGGAATACGTTTCTGTTGATGCTATTGAGCCCAGTTGGAATATCTTTGAAAATTTCCAGACAACTGGTGTCCCATTGGCACTTAAGAGAGACGCGACAGATGGTGTTCAATCAGTTCATGTTGCCGTCAATCATCCCGATGAGATCAATACCCTTTTTGATCCAGCTATTGTCTATGCCAAAGGAAGCCGTCTTATGCATATGCTACGCCGTTGGCTAGGCGATAAAGACTTTGCAGCAGGATTGAAGGTCTACTTTGAGACACATCAATATGGCAATACAGTCGGTCGAGATCTCTGGAATGCTCTATCATCTACATCTGCTAAAGATGTAACCAGCTTTATGGATGCTTGGTTAGAACAACCTGGTTATCCTGTAGTGACGGCTCAAGTTATCGACGATACTCTAGTATTAAGCCAAAAGCAATTTTTTATCGGTGAGCATGAAGACAAGGGACGCCTCTGGCAGATTCCTGTCAACAGCAACTGGTCTGGTCTTCCTGACTCGCTAACAGAAGAAAGGGTTGAGATTCCTAATTATTCCGGCTTAGTGGCCCAAAATCATGGCGCTCTGCGCTTGAATACTGATAATACCGCCCACTATATCACCAATTATCAGGGAGATTTGTTTCAAGATATCCTGTCCGATTTTGCGAATTTGGATAAGATATTTAAATTGCAAATTTTACAAGAGCGACGTTTGCTAGCTGAAAGCGGAGAAATTTCTTATGCAGATTTGGTGGAGCTCTTGGATAGACTGCCAAATGAATCTTCTTTCATGGTTGCAGCAGCAGGTGAGCAAATCATTTCTGGCTTGGAGCGCTTCCTTGATGAAGGGACTGAGACTGAAAGAGCCTTTAAGGAGCTCATTAAAGAAGTGGCAGGACAAAACTTTGCCCGTCTTGGTTTTGAAAAAGGTGAGAATGAAGCTGATGAAGATGAAATGGTACGTCAGTCTGCTATTGGCTTGATGTTGAAAGCTGATGATGCAGACGCTATTGCTCAGGCACATACTATTTTCAGCAATCATGCAGAAAACATTGAAGCCCTTCCAGCCTCTATTCGCTCAGCTGTTTTGGTTAATGAAATGAAGCATGTTGAAACTCCTGCCCTAGTTGAACAATTTCTTGCTGCTTATGTTGCAAGCAACGATGGTAATTTTAAACGTCAATTAGCCCAGGCTCTCTCCTATACAAAGGATGAAGCAACTCTCACCCATCTTTTGAATCAGTGGAAAAATAAAGATGTTATTAAACCGCAAGATTTGTCTACTTGGTACGCTTACTTCCTGAAGCAGCCATTTACACAAATGCTTGTCTGGAATTGGGCTAAGGACAACTGGGATTGGATCAAAACTACTTTAGGTGGTGATATGAGTTTCGACCGCTTTGTTATCTATCCTTCTAATGAGTTTAAAACCGCAGAAGGTTTGGCCGAATACAAGGCTTTCTTTGAGCCTCAATTAGAAGACAAAGCTATTGCCCGCAATATCACCATGGGAATTAAAGAAATTGCTGCTCGTGCTGATTTGATAAAAAAAGACAAGGCAGCTGTAGAAATGGCTATAGACCTAGCAGCTAAGAAGTTGAAGTGAGCTAACTTTGTTAGATTATAAGTAGAAAAAGAGCAACCGGAATCAAAAAATTAGCTATTTGATTCTGGCTGGCTCTTTTTTGTCTTGCTTTTTTCTTATAAAATTAGAGGTGAATGCTTCTTTTTTCTCATGATTTAGTTTATAATACTTGATAATGCTTACCTATCAGGACTTTTCCAGAAAACTTTTTAGAACATTTATTAGCAAATGAAATTTTTTTGTATCTGAGTAAAGCGTTGCTACGACAAGCCACTGGAATTATGATAAGATAGAAAAAGGAAAAGGAGGGTTAATATGATTAAAATTTTATTAGTAGAAGATGACCTCAGCCTGTCTAACTCCATCTATGATTTTTTAGATGATTTTGCAGAAGTTAGTCAGGTCTTTGACGGTGAAGAAGGCCTATTTGAGGCCGAGACAGGTGTTTATGACCTGATTCTTTTAGATTTAATGCTCCCCGAAAGAGATGGTTTTGCGGTCCTCAAGGATCTAAGGGAAAAAGGGATTATAACGCCTGTACTTATTACAACAGCCAAGGAAGATTTAGATGATAAAGGGCATGGTTTTGAATTGGGGGCTGATGACTATCTGACCAAGCCTTTCTATTTGGAAGAGCTAAAGATGCGGATTCAGGCCCTGCTCAAACGCTCAGGTAAACTCAATAGCAGTAACCTCAGCTATGGTAATCTGATATGTGATACTTCCACTAATACTGTGACAGTTGATGGCGAAGTTGTTGAACTTTTGGGCAAGGAGTTTGATCTCTTGGTCTATTTCCTTCAAAATCAAAATGTTATCCTACCCAAAAACCAAATTTTTGACCGTATTTGGGGCTTTGACAGCGATACAACTGTATCTGTTGTCGAAGTCTATGTATCTAAAATCCGTAAAAAACTTAAAGGTACAGATTTTGAAAAGAATCTGCAAACACTACGCAGTGTGGGGTATATCCTAAAGGATGCTGAATAAGTTAAAACAAGGCCTATTTTCGGAAGGTTTCTCAACCTTTGCGCATTTCTTATCCATTTTTACCATCATTTTCGCTGTGATGACTATCTTGATTTTACAAATCATGCAAATCGGAGTCTATTCATCGGTGGATGATAGTATCAATAAAGCAGCTGACAATGCCGATTCCTATATCTATATGAATATGTACAAGGCTAGCTTTTATTCAGCTTTTGATGAACGTGATGCTGCAGATATCTCTATTTTTACAGATGGTGATGATTTTTTAGGAAATGGCGGAACAATAGATGCTCCCATGAATGATACTAACAACTCAGCTGCCAACAAATCGCATGTTGAAGCCAATGGGACTATCGAAACAGTTCTTTATGATCACAATGGAAAAATTCTCAATAGTTCAGAAGTTTTTTCAGGACTTAGCAAGCTAAAAATGGATAAAAATTTGCTTAACAAGATTAATAAAATTAGTCTGAGTGGTAACTTTCAAGAACAAGAACATTATCGATATAAAACGATAGCAGTGAAAGATGAGAATTTTCCAAAAGTAGCCTATGTAACAATTGCTATTAGTGTCAACCAGTTAAATGCTGTCAATCACCGCTATCGCATTATTATCATTTCCGTGATGGCTGTCTTTTGGATTTTATCCATTTTTGCTAGTGTATACTTAGCTAACTGGTCGCGCAAACCGATTTTAGCTGCCTATGAAAAGCAGAAGAACTTTGTAGAAGATGCCAGTCACGAATTAAGGACACCTTTGACAGTCTTGCAAAACCGTCTGGAATCCCTTTTTCGCAAGCCAGATGAAACCATCCTAGATAATTATGAAACCATTGCCTCGAGCTTGGAGGAAGTGCGCAATATGCGTATTCTAACCACCAATCTGCTGAACTTAGCAAGACGGGATGATAAGCTGAAACCTGAAATCGAAGAGATTGGCTCAGACTTTTTTGATACCATCTTTGAAAACTATGAGATGATTGCCGTGGAAAATGGTAAGGTCTTTACCTTTAGCAATGAGACGAATGGGTCTATCAGGTCTGACAAAACCTTGATTAAGCAACTTATGACGATTTTATTTGATAATGCTGTAAAATATACGAATCAAGATGGTGCTATTGACATTAAGGTATTAACCAAGGACAAGAGATTATCAATTATCGTTTCTGATAACGGGTCAGGGATTAGCGATGAGGATAAGGTTAAAATTTTTGATCGCTTTTATCGGATTGATAAAGCTCGAACGCGTCAAACTGGAGGTTTTGGATTGGGCTTATCTTTAGCCAAGCAGATTGTAGAGGCTCTAAAGGGAACAATTACTGTTAGAGATAATCAGCCTAACGGAACTGTGTTTGACATCAAAATCAATATATAAGAAAGTCTAGATAAAACTGGGTCCTGAAAGGGCTCAGTTTTTTCATAAGAATTTATCCAATAGAATTGATAGCGATGTTTACTCTTACGATAGCTAGAAAAAGAACCCAACTTTTTTACAGTTTATGGGCTGATAACTTGAAAAATTAAGATAAAAAGTTTACAATTAAATTGATATTTTGTTTTAAAAATATTTCTATGTTTTACAAGAAAATTGCACTGGAATTTTCATACTTGGGAGGTATTACAAGTGAAGCAAATTTATGGGTTTCGTAAAAGTAAGGCAAGTAAAAGGTTATGTGGGGCACTGTTGGGAGCAGTTGCTTTTATTTCCGTAGCCGGTCAAACTGCTTTAGCAGATGAAACGACGACAAGTTCTGTGGACACAGCCGTTTATGGAACGCAAACAGGGAATCCTGCAACCAATCTACCAGAAGCGCAAGGTAATGCCAGTGTAGAAGCAACTGAAAGTCAGGAACAGGCAGGTCAAAAAAAGGGAGAATTATCTATAACTGTGCCTTCAAGTGAGCTGGATCAAGCAGTTCAGGAAGCTGAGAATGCAGGTGTCAAGGTTGAGCATGATGAAACTGTTGACAAAGGAACGGTAGCCACTGCTGAAGAAGCCGCTCAAAAAGAGACAGAGATCAAAGCTGATTATGCCAGTCAGGCAGAAGCCATTAAAGAAATAACGGATCAGTACAAAACTGATGTTGCCACTAATCAAGCAGAGGTTGACCGTATTAATGCTGAAAATGCGGCCAAAAAGGCTCAGTATGAGCAAGAACAGGCTGCTTATTTGGCAGAGGTTGACCGTATTAATGCCGAGAACGCGGCTAAAAAAGCTGATTATGAGGCAAAGCTGGCTCAATATCAACAAGATTTAGCAGCTATCCAAAAGGCAAATAGCGATGCCCAAGCTGCTTATCAAACGGCTCTGGCTGCTTATCAGACCGAATTAGCCCGAATTCAGGCAGCCAATGCCGCAGCTAAGGCGGCCTATGAGGCAGCAGTGACCGAGAATACGGCCAAGAATGCGGCTATTAGTGCCGAAAATGAAGCGATCAAGCAGCGCAATGCTGCAGCCAAGGCAGATTATGAGGCAGCTGTTAAGAAATACGAGGAAGACCTGGCTGCCGTTCAAAAAGCTAATGCGGACAACGAAGCGGACTATCAAGCCAAGAAAGCTGCTTACGATGCAGAATTAGCCCGAATTCAGGCAGCCAATGCCGCAGCTAAGGCGGCCTATGAGGCAGCAGTGGCCGAGAATACGGCCAAGAATGCGGCTATTAGTGCCGAAAATGAAGCGCTTAAGCAGCGCAATGCTGCAGCCAAGGCAGATTATGAGGCAGCTGTTAAGAAATACGAGGAAGACCTGGCTGCCGTTCAAAAAGCTAATGCGGACAACGAAGCGGACTATCAAGCCAAGAAAGCTGCTTATGATGCAGAATTAGCCCGAGTTCAGGCAGCCAATGTCGCAGCTAAGGCGGCCTATGAGGCAGCAGTGGCCGAGAATACGGCCAAGAATGCGGCTATTAGTGCCGAAAATGAAGCGCTTAAGCAGCGCAATGCTGCAGCCAAGGCAGATTATGAGGCAAAGCTTGCCCAATATCAACAAGACTTAGCTAAATACCAGCAAGATCTAGCAGATTATCCAAGAAAACTACAAGAGTACCAAGATGAACAGGCCGCTATTGCCGCGGCCCTTGCAGAACTTGAAAAGCATAAGAATGAAGATGGTAACTTGACGGAACCATCTGCCCAAAGCTTGGTTTACGATTCGGAACCAAATGCGCAGCTAACTTTGACAACCGATGGAAGTTTCCTTAAAGCATCAGCTGTAGATGAAGCATTTAGTCATGATACTGATCAATATTCCAAAAAGAATATCCAACTTGATAACCTGAATGTCACTTATCTACTGCAAGCTGATGATGTTGCTTCATCAATGGAGCTTTACGGAAATATTGGTGATAAGGCTGGTTGGACGACCAATATTGGTAACAGCACGGAGATTAAGTGGGCTTCAGTTCTCTTAGAGCGTGGTCAGAGCGTGACAGCAACTTACACCAATCTTGAAAAATCTTACTATAACGGTAAGAAGATCTCTAAGGTTGTCTTCAAATATACTCTTGATCCTGATTCTAAATTTCAAAACACTGATAAGGCTTGGCTGGGTATCTTTACGGATCCAACCTTAGGTGTTTTTGCCTCTGCCTTTACAGGTACTGGAGAAAAGAATACATCTATTTTTGTCAAAAATGAATTCACCTTCTATGATGAAGATGGCAATCCTATCAATTTTGACAATGCCCTCATATCTGTGGCTTCACTTAATCGTGAAAACAACTCCATTGAGATGGCTAAGGATTATACCGGTGAGTTTGTTAAGATTTCAGGCTCTTCCGTTGGTGAAAAAGACGGTCAAGTCTATGCGACGGATACTCTTAATTTTAGACAGGGTCAAGGTGGTGCCCGCTGGACCATGTATACCAGAGCTAGCGAGCCGGGATCTGGCTGGGACTCTTCAGATGCCCCCAACTCTTGGTATGGCGCAGGTGCTATCCGCATGTCGGGTCCAAATAACAGTATTACTTTAGGAGCTATTTCAGCAACCCTAGTCTTGCCTGAAGATGCTACTATGGCGGTTAATAGCGAGAAACGTCCAAATATTTGGTATTCTCTAAATGGTAAAATTCGTGCAGTTAATGTACCCAAGGTGACAAAAGAAAATCCAGAACCACCGGTAGCGCCAACAGCTCCAACGGAACCGACTTATGAAGTCGAGCAGCCCTTAGAGCCGGCACCAGTGGAGCCAACTTATGAGGAAGAGCCAACACCGCCTGTTAAGACACCGGATCAACCGGAACCAAGCAAACCGACAGAACCCAACTATGAGGTCGAGCAGCCCTTAGAGCCAGCTCCGGTCGAACCAACTTATGAGGAAGAGCCAACACCTCCTGTTAAGACACCGGATCAACCAGAACCAAGCAAACCAACAGAGCCAAACTATGAAGTCGAACAACCTTTAGAGCCGGCGCCAGTAGAGCCAACCTATGAGGAAGAGCCAACGCCTCCGACTCCAGTCACCCCTAAGGAGGAACCTACTACACCGGAAGAACCAACTTATGAAACCCTTCCGACGCCTCCAACTAATCCAGTTTACCAAAACTTACCAACCCCACCAGCCGTGCCAACGGTTCGTTTCCATTACTATAAACTGGCTATTCAGCCACAGGTCAATAAAGAAATTAAGAACAGCAATGATGTGGACATTGACCAAACATTAGTGGCTAAACAATCTGTAGTGAAATTCCAGCTTAAAACAGCTGACCTTCCAGCTGGCCGTGATGAAACGACTTCATTTGTTTTGGTAGATCCTCTGCCAAGTGGCTATCAGTTTAATCTTGAAGCTACTCAAGCTGCCAGTCCAGGCTTTGATGTCAGCTTTGATAGCAGCAGCAATACGGTAACCTTTAAGGCCACTGCGGAGACGTTGGCTCAGTTCAATGCTGATTTGACAGCAGCTGTAGCCACTATCTATCCGACAATCGTTGGTCAGGTTCTAAATGACGGAGCAACCTATCTCAATAACTTTACCCTCACAGTCAATGACGCTTACGGTATCAAGTCTAACATTGTCCGCGTCACCACCCCTGGTAAGCCAAATGACCCAGACAATCCAAGCAACAACTACATCAAGCCGCATAAGGTTAATAAAAACGAAAACGGCGTGGTGATTGATGGTAAGACAGTTCTTGCCGGCTCGACCAATTTCTATGAATTGACTTGGGATTTGGATCAGTACAAGGGAGATAAATCTTCTAAAGACAATATCCAAAAAGGATTTTTCTACATTGATGATTATCCAGAAGAAGCTCTCGATTTGCGCTCAGATCTGGTGAAGGTTACTGATAGCAATGGAAATGATGTGACTGGATTAAGTGTCGCTGATTATACTAGCTTGGAGACTGCACCTGCATCTGTGCAAACCGCCTTGAAAAATGCTGGTATCGCACCTAAAGGAGCCTTCCAAATCTTTACCGCAGATGATCCTCAAGCCTTTTATGATGCTTATGTAGTGACGGGTATTAATCTGACTATTGTCACACCGATGGTTGTCAAAGCTGAAATGGGTCTCACTGGTGGAAGTTATGAAAACAAGGCCTATCAAATTGACTTCGGTAATGGTTATGAGTCCAATATTGTCGTCAATAATGTGCCTAAGATCACACCTGAGAAAGATGTGACCATTACGCTAGATCCAGCTGATACGACCAATTATGACGGTCAGACGATTGCATTTAATCAGATCTTTAACTATCGTCTGATTGGCGGTATTATTCCAGCCAATCATTCGGATGAGCTCTTTGAGTACAGTTTCTATGATGATTACGATCAGACGGGTGATCAATATACTGGACAATATAAAGCTTTTGCTAAAGCCGATATTACCCTGAAAGACGGTACAGTGATTAAGGCTGGGACAGATCTGACACAATACACAGAATCAGTGGTAGATACTGCTAATGGTTCAATTACCATTAGTTTCAAAGAAGACTTCCTGCGTTCCGTTTCCGTTGATTCGACCTTCCAAGCAGAAGTCTACCTTCAAATGAAACGTATCGCAATAGGTAGCTTTGAAAATACCTATGTTAATACGGTCAATGGTGTCGCTTATGGTTCAAATATGGTTAGAACAAATACACCTGAACCCTCTAAGCCAAGTCATCCAGATTCAGAAACACCAAAAGACGCAAGCACAGTAAAGCAAGATGATCCTAAAGCAGCAGCCTATCAACCAGCTGCCCTTCCAGGCACTAGTCTGCCAGCTACTGGTATGACAGAGCACGCTTATCTACCTTGGCTCGGTCTTATCAGCCTAGTTGCTGGCTTCAGCTTATTAGGTTTGAAACGTAAAGAAGACCAAGGATAAGAGATAAGAATTTAGGCTGTAACAAGTAATTAAGCATAAAAACCGTTAATCTTTAAGATTAGCGGTTTTTATTTCGTGTTAACTTTGAAGTAGTCTAGCTAAAAAACAATAAAAAAACCTCCAAAGGAGGTGAATTTTATATTAGCCAAGTTTAGCTGCAAGACGAGATTTATCGCGGCTTGCTTTGTTTTTGTGAATCAAACCTTTAGAAACAGCTTTGTCGATGCTTGAAGAAGCGGCGCGGAAGAGTTCTTCAGATGGGTTTGCTTCAAATGCTTTGATAGCAGTACGCAAAGCTGATTTTTGAGCTGTATTGCTTTTGTTTTGCTTAACGTTTTTTTCAGCGCGTTTAATCGCAGATTTAATATTTGCCAAAGTTTTCACCTCCATTTTTACTAACCATTCTATTATATAGGAATTACCTAGGTTTGACAAGTCTTAATCACTTTTTCAAGTAAATTTTATCAATCTTATGGTTTTGTGATTTATGTAGAATCAGCTCTGCCCGGTTTCGCGTAGGCTCGATATAGTTTTCCAAATTAACCAAATTAACTGTTTTCCAGATGTTTTTAGAAATGAGCAAGGCCTCGTCCAAGTTCATTTTGGACAGTGCGTGATAGTAGTTCTTGCTATCTTTTTCGGCCAAGGTAAGCAGAGTCTGAAAGCGTTCCAGATACCAAGTTTCAATGTGGGTAACATCAGCATCAATATAGATGGAGAAGTCATAGTAATCGTTCATATAAAGACGATGATTTTGTTGGTTTTGGAAAACATTGATCCCCTCAACGATAAGGAAGTCGGGCGCCGCAATGGTTTGTTCTTGATCAGTAACGATGTCATAGATCTCATGGGAATAGACAGGGATAGTCATTTCCTGTCCATTTTTCATGCCATCCAAGAAATTGATAAGCAATTCCATATTATAACTCTCAGGGAAGCCTTTTTTATCCAAGATTCCCCTATCCGATAAGATTTGGTTGGGATAGAGAAAACCATCAGTAGTGACCATTTCAACTTGACTGTTCTTGAAAGTTCTGGATAAGAGCAACTGTAAGAGCCGACTGGTTGTTGATTTTCCGACGGCAACTGATCCTGAAATGCCTATGATAAAAGGATATTGCTTGGGTTGTTTCTGCAAGAAGATTCCCTTAGCAAAGCTGAGATTCTCTTGGGCATTTTTATAAATCTGAATAAGACTGATTAGGGGCAGGTAGACATCGATAACATCTTGGATATCGATTTTATCATTGAGACTTTTGATAGAGTCTAACTCTGCCTGAGTCAGGGGTGGTTGCTTAGATTGATGCAAACCTTGCCAAGTCTGGCGACTGATTTCTTCAAAATTGATAAATTCATGAGACATACCTCTATTGTAGCACAAAATATGATAAAATGGAGGCATCGTAAAATGAGAGAAAGTAGCACAATATGGCAAAAATGTATTACGCTGAAAATCCTGATGCAGCGCACGATATCCATGATTTAAAGGTCAATTTATTTGGAGAAGATTTCTATTTTTATACCGATGCTGGTGTTTTTTCAAAAAAAATGATTGATTTTGGTAGTCAGCTGCTCTTGACAGCTCTGGCTTGTGAAGCCGGTAAAACTTTATTAGATGTCGGCTGTGGCTATGGTCCTTTAGGGATTAGTTTAGCTAAGTGTCAGGGTGTCCGTGTCACCATGCTTGATGTCAATGGCCGAGCTCTAGACTTAGCTCAGAAAAATGCACAGCGCAATGGTGTTCGAGTGGATATTTTTCAATCCCATGCCTATCAAAAAGTTGAGGGAAATTTCGATTATATTATTAGCAATCCTCCAATTCGAGCTGGTAAACAAGTTGTTCATGAGATTTTGGCTGGGAGCTATGACCATCTCAATCTGGGTGGTAGCTTGACTATTGTCATCCAGAAAAAGCAGGGAGCACCGAGTGCTAAGGCCAAAATGAAAGAAGTTTTTGGCAATGTCGAGGTTTTAAAGAAGGATAAGGGTTACTATATCCTGAGGAGTGAGAAACGATGAGAGCGGTTGATTTAATTCAGAAAAAACGCGATGGCCTTGAGCTGTCAACTGAGGAAATCCAATGGTTGATAGCTGCTTATGCCGCTGGAGATATACCGGATTACCAAATGTCAGCCTTTGCCATGGCGGTTTATTTTCAAAATATGACTATGCGAGAGATACGCGATTTGACCATGGCCATGGTTCGTTCGGGAGATCAGCTGGATCTTTCTCCAATAGCTGGTATTAAGGTTGATAAGCACTCAACCGGTGGTGTTGGTGATAAGATCACTTTGATTCTAGCTCCTTTAGTAACCAGTTTTGGTGTTCCCGTAGCCAAAATGAGTGGTAGAGGACTCGGTCATACCGGTGGTACACTGGATAAATTAGAATCGATCAAGGGCTATCAAATTGAGCTAGATAAGGCTAATTTCATCAAGCAAGTTCAGGATAAAGGGATTGCTGTCATCGGCCAATCCGAGCACTTGGTCAAGGCTGATAAAATGCTCTATGCCCTGCGTGATGTCACAGCTACCGTTGACACCCTGCCCTTGATTGCTAGCTCGGTCATGTCCAAGAAGATTGCGGCGGGTTCCGATGCAATCTTGCTGGATGTTACTGTTGGCGATGGTGCCTTCATGAAAACTATAGAGGATGCTGAGAAGTTATCTCGGATTATGGTTGACCTTGGGAAGGAAGTTGATCGTCAAACAGTCGCAGTTATTACGGATATGAGTCAGCCTTTGGGACAAGCTATCGGTAATCGACTTGAAGTTTTAGAAGCTGTTACTATCATGCAGGGGCAGGGACGCTTAGATATTACCCAGTTCATCTGTGAATTAGCTCAAATTATGCTACGGCTGGGTGGTAAAGAGGTAGATTTAGCTGAAATCAAAGAGCACCTAGTCGGCGGAAAGGCTCTGCATAAATTTGAGGAGCTTGTAGCAGCTCAAGGCGGGGAAGTTGCTGATATTTATCGGCCGGTGGATACTCGGTACTGCTATGAAATTAAGGCAGAGCAGTCTGGTTTTATCAATCAGTTGCCAGCGCTTTATTTCGGTCATTTCGCCATGGAAATTGGAGCAGGTCGTGCGGTGAAAACAGATCAACTAGATTATGATGCTGGTATTGTCTTTGAGAAAAAAGTAGGTGATACCATCTCAGCTGGTGCTTTAGTCGCAAGAATTTATTCAAATCGGGAAATCTCTCAAAAAGGGCTTACAGAATTTGTAAAAAATGTTACAATAAATTACGATAGAGTAAGCCCCAAGGAAGTGCTCAAAGTTATAGATTAGGAGAGAATATGTTGCTCAATAAATATATTGATCATACGCTGTTAAAACCTGAAGCCAGTCAGGAACAAATTGATAAACTGATTGCTGAGGCGAAAGAGTATGATTTCGCCAGCGTCTGTCTCAATCCAATCTGGGTATCTCAAGCTGCTCAGGCTCTGAAAGATTCTAATGTCAAGGTTTGTACAGTTATCGGTTTTCCTCTGGGAGCAACCACTTCGGTCGTTAAAGCTTTTGAAACCAAGGATGCTATTGCTAATGGTGCTGACGAACTCGATATGGTTATCAATATTGGCCAATTAAAATCTGGCAACTTTGACGCAGTGGAATCGGATATCCGTGCAGTTGTTGAAGCTAGTGGCGATAAATTAGTTAAAGTCATTATCGAAACTTGCCTATTGACGGATGATGAAAAGGTCAAAGCCTGCCAACTTGCTGTAAAAGCTGGAGCTGATTTTGTCAAGACTTCAACCGGATTTTCTACAGGTGGCGCCAATCTCCATGATGTCAAGCTAATGCGCCAAACAGTAGGTGATAAGGTCGGTGTCAAGGCTGCCGGGGGTGCCAGAACACGTGAGGCTGCCCAAGCCTTTATTGAAGCCGGAGCGACTCGTATTGGAACCTCATCTGGTTTGGCTATTATGAATGGAGAAACAGCTAGTGGAGACTATTAATTTAGTTCAATTAGCCAAGGAAGCTAGCCGGTCTGCCTATGCCCCTTATTCGCATTTTGCTGTTGGGGCAGCGCTCCTAACCAAATCGGGGGAAGTTTTTCAGGGCTGCAATATCGAAAATGCTAGCTTCGGTCTGACTAATTGTGCCGAACGTACAGCGATTTTCAAAGCTGTTTCAGAAGGTTATCGTGACTTTGATAAACTTGCTATTTATGGTGATACCGAGGAGCCGATTTCACCCTGTGGTTCTTGTCGTCAGGTTATGGCTGAGTTCTTTGATTTAGCTAGTCCGGTTATTTTGGGTGCTTGGGATGGTTCGACAGTCGAGATGACAGTCGGTGAGTTGTTACCATACTCATTTAAGGGCCTGAAATAAGGCTCTCTCAATTTTGGATTAGACCTTCGGGTTTAAGATATATTTTGCAATCTAGTTGCAACTTTTAGAGGAGGAGTTCATTCATGAAGATGAACAAGAAAATTATTGGTCTCGGATTGGCTGCTGTGGCCGTTCTTGCGCTGGGCGCTTGTAGCCGTTCGTCGCAGTCTTCATCCGATAGTTCTGTCAAAGCTGCTATCATAACTGATACTGGTGGCGTTGATGATAAGTCCTTTAACCAGTCTGCTTGGGAAGGCCTTCAAGCTTGGGGTAAGGAAAACAAGCTGACTAAGGATAAGGATTTTACCTATTTCCAATCGGATGACGAGTCTCAGTATGCTAATAACCTTGATTCAGCTCAAAGTAAGGGTTACAATCTCATTTTTGGTATTGGTTATAATCTTCACGATGCGGTTAGCGAGGCAGCGGAAGCTAATTCAAAAACAAACTATGTTATCATTGATGATGTAATCAAAGATCATGATAATGTCGCTAGCGTACTCTTTGCTGACAATGAAGGTGCTTATCTAGCTGGTATTGCGGCAGCTATGCAGTCTAAAACCGGTAAAGTCGGATTCGTTGGTGGTGTCGAATCAGATACTATTACACGTTTTGAAACAGGCTTCAAAGCAGGTGTTGCCTCTGTAGATAAAAATATCAAGGTAGATTCACAATATGTTGGTTCTTACAATGATTCTGCTAAGGGACAAACCATTGCTTCATCAATGTATTCTGACGGTGTTGATGTTATCTACCATGCAGCAGGTGGTTCAGGTAAGGGTGTTTTCTCACAAGCTAAGGAAATCAACGAAGGTTTGGATTCTGACAGTGAAGATAAGGTTTGGGCAATTGGTGTTGACCGTGACCAATCTGAAGAAGGTAACTACACAGCAGCAGATGGTAAAAAATCTAACTTTGTTTTGACTTCAACAATTAAAGAAGTAGGGACAGTCGTTAAAGACATTGCCAATGATCAATTTGATGGTAAGAAGTTTGAAGCTAAGACAACAACTTATGGACTGAAAGATAAGGGTGTTGATATTGTAACAACCAATCTTCCAGAAAATATCAAGAAGGCTGTTGAAGATGCTAAAACATCTATCGTTGATGGAAAAATAAAAGTTGACGATGGTGTCAAATAAGTTTAGCCATTCTAATATTACTCTAAAAAAGGGCGACCTTAGCGGTCGCTTTTTAAGGGCAAAACTGAGGTAAAAATATATTTGAAAGGAACTATTATGGCACAAGAAATTGTCATTGAAATGCATAATATTACCAAAAAGTTTGGTGACTTTGTGGCCAACGATTATATTAATCTAGATGTCAAAGCTGGTGAAATTCATGCTCTGCTTGGTGAAAATGGCGCTGGTAAATCGACATTGATGAATATGCTAGCAGGTCTTTTAGAACCGACAGAAGGGGAGATTTTGTTGAATGGCAAACCTGTTAAATTGGATTCTCCTTCAAAATCTGCTAGCTTGGGTATCGGAATGGTACACCAGCACTTTATGTTGGTTGATGCTTTTACTGTTGCTGAAAATATTATTCTTGGGAGTGAAGTCACTAAGGGAGCTTTTCTAGATTTAAAGAGAGCTACCAAGGAGATTATAGAACTGTCAGAAAAATATGGCTTGGCGGTTGATCCTGATGCTAAGGTTGCAGATATTTCTGTCGGTGCCCAACAGCGCGCTGAGATTCTAAAGACGCTCTATCGCGGTGCAGATATTCTGATTTTTGACGAACCGACTGCTGTCCTAACTCCAGCAGAGATTACAGAATTGTTGGAGATTATGCGCAATTTAGTCAAGGAAGGGAAGTCAATCATTCTGATTACTCATAAACTTGATGAAATTCGCGCGGTTGCTGACCGTGTTACGGTTATCCGTCGTGGTAAATCCATCGAGACAGTTTCTGTTGCTGGTGCAAGTAGCCAGCAACTAGCAGAGATGATGGTGGGTCGTGCAGTTTCTTTCAAGACTGATAAAATAGCCGCTAATCCTAAAAATACAACCCTAGCAATCAAAGATTTGATTGTCAATGAGAATAGAGGTGTACCAGCAGTTAAAGGCTTATCACTAGATGTTCGAGGTGGTGAAATTCTTGGGATAGCTGGTATTGATGGCAATGGTCAAACAGAGCTGATCCAAGCGATTACCGGTCTGCGCAAGCCTAAATCGGGCTCTATCCAAATAAAAGGAACTGATGTTACTCACCTATCACCGCGTCAAATTACTGAAATGAGCGTGGGTCATATCCCTGAGGATCGCCATCGAGATGGCATGATATTGGAAATGACCCTAGCTGAAAACATGGCGCTGCAAACTTATTATAAGGAACCTTTCAGTCACCATGGAATTCTTGACTATGGTTTTATCAACAAAAATGCTAGACGATTGATGGATGAGTTTGATGTTCGTGCGGCCAGTGAGCAAGTTAGCGCTGGTTCCTTGTCAGGAGGAAATCAGCAAAAGGCCGTTATCGCTCGTGAGGTTGATCGTGATCCTGACCTTTTAATTGTCAGTCAGCCTACACGCGGTTTGGATGTCGGTGCGATTGAATATATCCGCAAACGCTTGGTAGCGGAACGTGATAAGGGTAAGGCTGTCTTAGTAGTCAGTTTTGAACTGGATGAAATTTTTGATTTATCTGACCGCATTGCAGTTATTCATGATGGTAAAATTCAGGATATTTTAGATCCGGAAAAAACAGACAAGCAGGAGCTCGGAATCCTGATGGCTGGTGGAAAACTTACGAAGGAGGGCACAAATGTCTAAGAAAACGCAAAATTGGGCTGTACCCCTGATCGCTGTTCTATTAGGATTGTTAGCAGGTGCAATCATCATGCTGATTTTTGGCTATGATCCTTATTGGGCCTATAATGATTTATTCTATACAGCCTTTGGTTCAATTAAAAATGTTGGTGAAATTTTGCGTGCCATGGGACCACTCATTCTTATCGGCCTTGGTTTTGCCGTGGCTTCTAAAGCTGGTTTCTTTAATATCGGTCTACCAGGCCAAGCTCTCAGCGGCTGGGTCATGTCCACTTGGTTTGCCCTTTCGTTTCCAGATTTGCCCAAGCCTATCTCTATCATCTGTACCGTCCTCATCGGCTTGATTGCCGGAGGAATTATTGGGGCTATTCCTGGTATCTTGCGGGCTTATTTGGGAACTAGTGAGGTTATTGTCACTATCATGATGAACTATATCGTGCTCTACGTTACCAAGGCTATCATTTTGGATGGTATTTCTAAGGATGTCATGCGGACGACCACTGCTAGTATCAAGGTGTCCGACTCAGCTTCCTATCAAACCCAGTTCTTATCCAGTATCACAGACAATTCCCGCTTTAATTTAGGTTTTATCTTTGCTTTATTAGCCGTATTCCTCGTTTGGTTCCTGCTCAAGAAAACAAGAACAGGTTATGAGATTACAGCTGTAGGTCTTAATCCTAATGCAGCTGAATACGCTGGGGTGTCTTCAAAACGAATTATCATTTGGTCGATGATCATCTCTGGTGCACTAGCAGGTCTAGGAGGTACAGTAGAAGGTTTAGGAACTTTTGAGAATGTTTATGTCCAAACCAGCTCTCTGCAGATTGGTTGGGACGGTATGGCGGTTGCCTTATTAGCCTCTAACAATCCGATTGCAATTCCTTTTGCTGCCCTCTTGTTTGGTGTCTTATCGGTTGGTAAGTCTGGTATGATTGATGTACCATCAGAAGTTATTGATGTGGTTTCTGCCTTAATTATTTTCTTTGTCGGCAGTAACTATATTATCCGCCGCTATATAAAACCACGTAAAAAAGTAAAAACACAAGGAGGTAAGTAAGATGGGAGTTATTGCAGTTTTAGTTCTACTGGTATCTTCAACCTTAAAATATTCAACGCCTCTCATTTTTACTAGCATTGGCGGAACCTTCTCTGAGCGCAGCGGTGTTATCAATGTTGGCTTGGAAGGTATCATGGTTGTCGGTGCTTTCTCAGGTGTTGTTTTTAATTTAGCTTACGCTGACTCTCTTGGAAAGGCTACTCCTTGGGTTGCCTGTCTTGTTGCGGGTCTCATTGGAATCATCTATTCCTTAATCCATGCGGTGGCAACCGTTAATTTCCGTGCTGATCACATTGTTTCGGGTACAGTTCTTAACTTAATCGCTCCCTCGTTGGCTGTTTTCCTCTGTCGTGTGCTCTATGGTAAGGGAGAAACAGACACTATTTCCCAATCCTTTGGTCGCTTTTCATTTCCATTTTTGAAGGATATACCAATTTTAGGTGATATTTTCTTCAAAAACACCTCCTTAATTGGCTATGTAGCTATTCTTGTTTCCTTTTTAGCTTATGTTATCATCTTCAAGACACGCTTTGGTTTACGCCTGCGTTCGGTTGGTGAGCATCCACAAGCAGCTGATACACTGGGAATCAATGTTTACCTTATGCGTTATGCAGGTGTTATGCTCTCTGGCTTCTTGGGTGGTATCGGCGGCGCTGTGTACTCTCAGGCAATTTCCAATAGTTTTTCGGTTACGACAATTGCAGGCCCCGGTTTCATTGCCTTAGCCGCTATGATTTTTGGCTGTTGGAATCCAATTGGAGCCATGCTTTCGAGTCTCTTCTTTGGACTTTCCCAATCCTTGGCAATTATTGGTCATAAAATTCCAGGTTTGACGCATGTGCCATCGGTTTATTTGGAAATCGCACCTTATGTCATGACCATCTTGGTTCTGGCAGCTTTCTTTGGTAAAGCTGTTGCTCCTAAGGCTGATGGGGTCAACTATATTAAATCAAAATAGGATTTTCTTAAAATTTGTTAATAATGATATCTGTAATGAGGCTGTACAAAAGTACTGCCTCATTTATGTAAGTGAAATAAGAGATTGACAGGAGCAGGAACAGTTTTTTAAAGTGGTGAAAATAAAACTTATGGAGCAAGAGAAAAAAGTTCTTATTTTTTATGAAATCACTTTCTCGCCTCCTTGGCTGTCTATTAGTCTGCAACTATGATAGAATGTTAGTAATAGGAATTTTATTTAAAATAATTGGGAGTTTTAAAAATGATGGAAAATCAATTAACGGTACATTTCCATGCTAAACATGAAAAGTATGATGGTTATAGCATGTGGAAATGGCTGGACGGTTACTGGGGAGAAGATGCCAATTTTGATGATCAGGATGATTTTGGTCTAATCGGGAAGATTACTTATCCATCAGATCATTTTGTTCATCAAGCTCATCTCTTGGTTAAAACAGCGGATTGGTCTTTTCAAACATGTGATTACTCGGTTAGGCGTTTCCTAGGAGATGCTCCAAACAATATTTGGTTGGTTGAAGGAGATAATCATGTTTATTATTCTAAACAAGTTGCTTTAACCAGTCCTTTTTATACAGGTCATGATAACAATGCATTTGATATGGGAATTAGAGCTAATGATTTCGATCACCAATGGGCTTATCAGGGTTGGCTTGGTTTTCGTTATCAAGCGGATAAAACCAGTTTTAAGCTCTGGTCTCCCTTGGCCGATAGGATTTATCTCCTTCTCTATAAGGACGATTATTCCCCAGCCCGTATTATTCCTATGGAAAGAGGTCACGGGGTTAACACAGACCACCATGAACTAAATACACAAGGGGTTTGGTCGGTTACGGTAGATGGGAATTTAAAGGACTGGTCCTATCAGTACCGTGTCTATCACGAGCAGGAATTTTATCAAGATACTAGAGATCCCTATACTATCGCTCTTAGCCTCGATAATCAAAAGTCGGTCATCGTCGCTAATGAGGATTTGCAGCCGGACGGTTTCGTTGTTAAACAGGGGAAAGATGCGCATTGGCGTACAGCCAATGCCTGCTCGGCCGTTATCTGTGAAATGCATCTCAGAGACTTTACAAATGATGAATCATCTGGTGTTTCACCAGAACTAAGGGGTACTTTTCTGGGAGCCTGCCAGCAAGGGGTCCATAATCAACAGGGGAACCCGACAGCTTTTGAGCATATCAAGTCCATGGGTTATTCTTATGTTCAGCTACAACCAGTTTTTGATCATCATAAGACTTACTCACAAGATGGTCAGCTCCTTTATAATTGGGGCTATGATCCCAAAAATTACAATGTTCCAGATGTCCAATTCGCTGCAGATAAAACCAACCCACTGGCACCAATTTTAGAATTTAAACAGATGATTCAAGCCTATCATGATGCCGGTATCGGAGTCATTATGGATGTTGTTTATAATCATACTTATTCGTCTTACAATTCCCCATTCCAGTTATCTACTCCTCATTATTATTACCGCATGCAGGCTGATGGTTCTTTCCAAGATGGTTCTGGTTGTGGCAATGAGACAGCAAGCGAAAAGGAAATGTTCCGAAAATATATGCTGGACTCTATCGAGTATTGGGCAAAAGAATACAATGTTGATGGTTTTCGTTTTGACCTTATGGGACTACATGATGTTGAGACGATGAATATGATTCGTGATCTCCTAGATAGTATTGATCCACAAATTCTCGTATATGGTGAAGGGTGGGATATGGGGACAGGGCTGGCTCCTAGACAAAAAGCTGCCAAACATAATGCTGATCAGATGCCCCGTATTGCTTTTTTTAATGATAATGCACGTGATGCTGTTAAGGGGGCTGAAGTCTATGGCGCTATCAAGGCGGGATTTGTTTCCGGCGCAGCAGTAGAGAAGGAAGTATCGCAAGCCTTAATTGGCAGTCAGGCTTTTGCCCCTTATTCAAGTCCGGGGCAGGTCTTGAATTATGTTGAAGCACATGATAACTATAATCTTAATGATCTTCTAAGCATTTTACATCCAGATGATAGTCTAAAAGATAGAAAAGATAGGGTCTATTTAGCTAATGCGCTCAATCTCTCCATGCAGGGTATCTGCTTTATGCAGTTAGGACAAGAATTTATGCGGACTAAACTGTATCCAACCGGAGAAAATCAAACTCTGACACCCGATGATTTTAAAAGGGCCAGTAATAGCTACAATGCTCCCGATTCTGTCAATGTTATCGATTGGAATTTGGTGTCAGAATATCAAGATTTACTGGAAAGTATTCGGATTTTAATATCTCGTAAACAAACGAAAGAGTTATTTTCTGAAAGACGTTTTGAGGAATTGCATGAAAATGTAAAAATAATAGAAAATAATTATCAATCTGGAGTAGTGAAAATTGCTCTTGGAAATTCTATTTTAATTTTTAATAATAGAAAAAAATCCTTTAAAATGACCTGACAAAAACGTCAGGATATGTTAAAATAAAGATAGTATTTGAAAGCGCTGACATTTTATAATGTTAGTTTGCCCATTGACAATTTGAGCAGCCTTAGTTTTAAGGCTGCTATTTGTTTTATATAAATTGTTTTCTGAAAACAAGTAAAAGGCAGGTGATGATATGACACTAGAAGAAGAACTTTATACTTTTGGGACTGGTGAAAATTTTAAGGTTCAAAATTACTTGGGAGTTCATCGAGAAGACGATGGTCAATATAGCTTTCGTGTCTGGGCCCCACATGCTGAACATGTCCAGGTTATTGGTGATTTTACGGACTGGTTTGAGAATCCCTTGGATATGCAGCTAAATCATGCTGGTGTTTGGGAAGTTGTGACGGATCAAGCTCAGGAAGGTCAGATTTATAAGTATCTGGTTAAGAGACAAGGCGGACAATTAGTTGAAAAGATTGATCCTTGTGCCCTTTATCTTGAGGAGAGACCGGGGACAGGAGCAATCATTAAGACCTTTGAGGAACGTAAATGGAAGGATAGTCTATGGATAGGACGTCGCAAACGTTTTGGTTTTAAGGAACGTCCGGTCAATATTTATGAGGTTCATTCCAATTCTTGGAAACTCGGAGAAAATGGTGAGCCCCTAACTTTCAAGGAATTAACTAAAGAATTGATTCCTTACCTAGTTGAGATGAACTACACTCATGTTGAGTTTATGCCTCTGATGGCTCATCCTCTAGGTATGAGTTGGGGATATCAGCTCATGGGATATTTTGCCTTTGAGCATACTTATGGTAGTCCCGAAGATTTTCAGGATTTTGTAGAAGCCTGTCATCTAAATAATATTGGTGTTATTGTTGACTGGGTACCAGGACACTTTACGCAAAATGATGATGCTCTAGCTTATTTTGATGGGACACCGACCTTTGAATATGCTGATAGCGATCGTGCTCATAACCGTCGCTGGGGAGCTCTTAATTTCGACCTGGGTAAAAATCAGGTACAGTCCTTTTTGATATCCAGTGCTCTGTATTGGATAGAACAGTATCATATTGATGGTATCCGCGTTGATGCTGTCAGCAACATGCTCTATCGTGATTATGATGACGGCCCTTGGACACCTAATGTCTTCGGAGGCAATCGCAATTTGGAAGGTTTTAACTTTTTACAGAAATTAAATAGTGTTGTTCATTATTATCATCCAAATGTCATGATGATTGCAGAGGAATCGACAGCTGGAACACCAATTACTGCTTCAATCAATGATGGTGGTTTGGCCTTTGATTACAAATGGAATATGGGTTGGATGAATGATACCCTCAAATTCTTTAAAGAGGATCCTATTTATCGCCAATACGATTTTAATCTGTTAACGTTCAGTTTTATGTATTCCTTCTCTGAAAACTTTATCTTGCCTTTTTCCCATGATGAAGTTGTTCATGGGAAGAAAAGTCTTATGCACAAAATGTGGGGGGATCGCTACAATCAGTTTGCAGGCTTGCGCTGTCTTTATACTTATCAAATCTGTCACCCAGGTAAAAAGTTGCTCTTTATGGGATCTGAATTTGGACAGTTTTTAGAGTGGAAATATGATTACCAGTTGGAGTGGAGCAACTTAGAAGATGAATTAAACCATCAAATGCAAAGTTTCACTTCTCAGCTTAATCTTTTCTATAAGGACCATCGCCAACTTTGGCAAATTGACGATTCTTACGAGGGTCTCGAAATCATCGATGCAGATAACGCAGCTGAAACGGTTCTATCTTTTATTCGTAAGGATAAAAAAGGTAACCTCTTAGTCTGTGTCTTCAATATGGTCCCTGTTGAAAGAAAGAATTTCACTATTGGTGTGCCAATCCCTGGAATATATGAAGAAGTCTTTAATACAGAACTTGAAGAATTTGGTGGTGTTTGGAAGGAGAAGAATCCTGAAACGAAAACCCAAGCAGGTCTGTGGAAGGATTATCAACAGACACTTACTTTTACCGCCCCTGCTATGGGAGCCAGTATCTGGAGAGTCAAGAGACATCTGAAAGGAAAACGCAACTAATCAAATGAAACACTTGAGATGTCAACAGATAATTTTCACCTTAAAAAAGACGCTAATCAATTGTTAACAAACAGAAAAAAAGGAGTCTATCGAATGAAAAATGAAATGTTAGCACTAATCTTAGCTGGAGGTCAGGGTACCCGTTTGGGCAAACTGACACAAAGTACTGCTAAACCAGCTGTACAATTTGGAGGGCGTTATCGCATCATTGATTTTGCACTCTCTAACTGTGCTAATTCAGGAATCAACAATGTTGGTGTTATTACCCAATACCAACCCTTAGCTCTAAATAATCATATTGGGAATGGCTCTTCTTGGGGGCTAGATGGAATTGACTCTGGAGCGACTATTCTTCAACCTTACTCGGCAACCGAAGGAAATCGTTGGTTCCAAGGAACAAGTCATGCTATTTACCAAAATATTGATTATATTGATAGCATTAACCCAGAGTATGTTCTGATTCTCTCAGGGGACCACATCTACAAGATGGACTATGACGATATGCTTCATACTCATAAAGATAATCTAGCTAGCCTAACGGTGGCTGTTATCGATGTTCCACTCAAGGAAGCTAGTCGTTTTGGGATTATGAATACCGATGCGAGTGACCGCATCGTTGAATTTGAAGAAAAACCTGAAAATCCTAAGTCTACCAAAGCATCCATGGGGATTTATATCTTCGACTGGGCGCGTCTGCGTAAGGTTCTAGTCAACGCTGAAAAGAACAACATTGACATGTCCGACTTTGGTAAGAACGTTATTCCTGCTTATTTAGAAGCTGGTGACCGTGTTTATACTTATAATTTCCAAGGTTACTGGAAAGATGTTGGTACCATCGAATCACTTTGGGAAGCAAACATGGAATATATCGGCGAGGACAATGAACTTCATAGTCGTGACCACGATTGGAAGATCTACTCTAAAAACTTGATTGCACCACCAAATTTTATCACCGAAGAAGCTTCTGTTAAGGATTCTTTGGTTGTAGATGGTTGCTTTGTTTCTGGTAGTGTAGAACATTCTATTTTATCAACCAATGTGCAAGTTAAGGATAATGCCCAGATTAAGGATAGCTTCATCATGAGTGGTGCTACCATTGGTAAAGACGTAAAAATTACGCGGGCCATTATTGGCGAAGGAGCAGTTATTGGTGACGGTGTTGAAATTAATGGCGCAGAAGAAGTTCAAGTTGTAGGACACAATGAAAGAGTGGGGGTACCAAATGAAGATTGATAAATATTCGGCTATTTTAGGGAATGCAGTAGGCTATCATGACATGGGAGGATTGACAGCTAATCGTCCTCTGGCTAGTTTACCTTTCGATGGGAAATACCGCTTGATTGATTTTCAATTGTCCAATTTAGCCAATGCGGGTATTAGAAGTGTTTATGGAATTTTCCGCGGGCAAAATATTCGTTCCATTTTTGACCATATCCGTAGCGGTCGTGAATGGGGGCTCAACACTCTCTTGAGTCACTATTTCCTTGGTTTCTACAATACAGATGTCGAAAGCCAAGTAACAGATAAGGATTACTATAATCAAATTTTAACCTATCTAAAACGGACAGGCTCAAATCAAACGATTTATATGAGCTGTGATATCTTATGTAATATTGATTTGCAACAAGTTATCCATCTTCACAATGTCACTGGACGTGAAATCAGTGTTGTTTATAAAAAAATAGCTTCTAATTCGCTATCTTCAGCAAATGAAATCTTAGAAATTGATGAGTCTGATACTGTAGTAGGTAAAATTGACCCTACTCCTGGTAGTGAGAACGAAAAGATGTCTACCGATATCTATGTAGTTAATACACCTTTTCTCATTGAAAAAATGGAAGAAGAAGCTAAGAAAGATGAGCCTCGTAAACTTCGCTATCTTCTGCGTGATTTAATTGTAGGTCACAATGCTCTGGCATTTGAATATACAGGTTATCTGTCTAATATTTGCTCAGTTCAATCTTATTATGATGCTAATATGGATATGTTGGATGCGCAAAAATTTTACGCACTCTTCTATGGCAATCAAAAAGTCTATACTAAGGTAAAAAATGAAGAAGCTAGCTACTATGCGAGCAACTCCGATGTAAACAATTCTCAATTTGCATCCGGTTCAATCATTAAGGGCAGTGTCCATCATTCGATTGTATCACGCTCTTGTCGGATTGAAGAGGGGGCACGAGTTAGTGAATCTGTTATTTTTCCTAAAGTTCATGTCGGAGACGGCGCTGTTGTTGAACACGCTATTGTTGATAAGGGGGTCATTATTCCTGCAGGAGTAACTCTACGCGGAACAGCTGACAATCCTTTAGTGATTGATAAAGGTCAAGAAATTTCTGGAGATATTATTCAATGAAAATCATGTTTGTAGCAGCAGAGGGAGCTCCTTTTGCTAAAACCGGTGGTTTAGGTGATGTTATTGGTGCTCTACCTAAGTCTTTAGTGAAGAAAGGTCATCAAGTCGCTGTTGTTCTGCCATATTATGATATGGTGGACGCGAAGTTTGGTGATCAAGTTGAAGATTTTATGTATTACTTCACCAATGTCGGCTGGCGTCATCAATATGTTGGTGTGAAAAAGCTGGTGAGAGATGGCATTGAGTTCTATTTTTTGGACAATCAATACTACTTTTATCGCGGTAAGATTTATGGTGATTGGGATGATGGTGAACGCTTTGCCTATTTCCAACTAGCGGCTCTGGAGTTGATGGAAAAAATAGATTTTATTCCAGATATCCTCCATGTGCATGACTATCATACAGGTATGATTCCTTTCTTGCTCAAAGAAAAATACCATTGGATTGAGGCATATCGTAATATTAAAACAGTCTTCACCATTCACAATATTGAATTTCAAGGACAATTTGATCCAGACATGCTGGGAAATCTTTTCGGTGTTGGTTATGAACGCTATGCTGATGGAACTTTGCGCTGGAATGAAGCACTAAATTGGATGAAGGCCGCGGTTCTCTACGCTGACCGTGTCACAACTGTTTCTCCATCTTATGCTGAAGAAATCATGACGCTAGAATTTGGTAAGGGCTTGGATCAGGTGATGCGGATGGAATCTGGCAAAATTTCAGGAATTGTTAATGGTATTGATACGGACCTGTTCAATCCAGAAACGGACCAGTATTTAGAGGCTCCTTTCTCGGCAGCAGATTTATCCGGAAAGGCTGTTGATAAGCTTAAATTACAAGAGCGTCTAGGTCTTCCTGCGAGGTCAGATGTTCCCTTGATTGGTATTGTCTCACGTTTAACTGATCAAAAAGGCTTCTCTTTAGTTGTTAGCGAACTTCAGCATATCCTGCAATTTGATTTGCAGATTGTTGTTTTAGGGACAGGTTATCCTGATTATGAAAATGCCTTTTCTTGGTTTGCTAGTCAGTATCCTGATAAACTGTCTGCTAATATCACTTTTGACCTCGGACTGGCCCAGCAGATATACGGAGCGAGTGATTTGTTCTTGATGCCATCTGCCTTTGAACCATGCGGACTGTCGCAAATGATGGCTATGCGCTATGGCAGTCTTCCAATTGTCCATGAAGTTGGAGGCCTTAGGGATACGGTTATTCCTTATAATGAATTGGATCATACAGGCACTGGTTTTTCTTTCTATGACTTTTCAGGTTATATTATGACCAATACGATAGAATATGCCCTAGAGACATATTTCAACCGTCCAGATGACTGGAAGACATTGCAAAAACAAGCGATGTCTCAGGATTTTTCATGGGATACAGCCAGTCAAGCATATGAATATTTATACAATGAGTTACATTAATTAGATTGAAGGTAAAGAAGGCAATACAATGACACTTACTAAAGACCAATTTATTCGTGATTTTAAAGATACGCTTCATGAAGAACAGTTAATTAAGGTTCCTCAAGCAACTCCGGCGGAACTCTTTGCAACACTAGCAAAAGTCATCCGTAAATACTATACACCGATGTGGTTAGATCGCAACCGAAACTTGACAGAAAACAAGGAAAAAATAGCATATTATTTTTCTATTGAATTTTTGCCCGGACGTATGCTTGAGACAAACCTACTTAACTTAGGGATTTTAGACCTTGTTAAAGAAGGATTTGCTGAGCTCGACATTGATTTTGAAGAAGTCAAAAATACTGAACATGATATGGCTCTTGGGAATGGTGGCTTAGGTCGTCTAGCAGCTGCTTTTATGGATTCTTTGGCAACGACGGGCTACCCAGGATTTGGTAATGGTCTTCGCTATCGTTATGGTCTCTTTAAACAAAAGATTATTGACGGTTATCAGGTAGAATTACCTGACGATTGGTTTGGTACACTGGGGAATGTTTGGGAAATCCGCAAGGATCATGATGCTGTTGAGGTTAGACTCTTTGGTGATGTCTATCTTGAAATGAACGAGGAAGGAAATTTGACTCCTAATTATCACAACAGTCAAGTTCTTCGTGCTGTTCCTTACGATGTTCCACAGATTGGTTTCCAAAATGATGTGGTTAATAATCTGCGTCTGTGGGATGTTGAAATCCCAGAAGAATATGAAGCTGATTATCCAACTGTAGCTTCTCGCCGCGCTATTGAGGACATTACGGCTATTCTCTATCCAGATGATTCTACATTAGAAGGTAAGCAGCTACGTCTTATCCAAGAGTACTTTATGACCAGTGCTGGCCTACAAACCATCATCCAAAATTATCTCAAACAGGGATTGCCTCTTGAAGCTATTTATGAAAAGGTTTCAGTCCATATTAATGACACTCATCCAGCCGTAGCTCCAGCAGAATTTATGCGTCTTTTAGTTGATGAATACGGTTTGGAATGGGACAGTGCTTGGACTGCAACTGTTAAAACAATGAGTTATACCAACCATACGATTTTGTCAGAGGCCTTGGAAAAATGGGATGCTGAGTTATTCAAGAAGGTCTTGCCACGTGTTTATCAAATTATCCTTGAGATTGATAACCGCTTTGTAGCAGATTTAGGACGTGCGGGTTATGATGCAGACGTGGTCAATTACACTCGGATTGTTAAAGATGATCAGATTCATATGGCGAACTTAGCTATTATTGCCGGTCATTCAGTTAACGGTGTTGCAAAGCTGCACACAGAACTTCTGAAAGAAGATACTTTGCGGAGTTTCTACCGTCTTTATCCGGAGAAATTCAATAACAAGACTAATGGAATCGTGCAGCGTCGTTGGACTCAAATTGCTGCACCGGAGTTATCCGGTGCTATTGATCAGGTTATCGGAACAGGTTGGCGAAAAGATATCCACGAGCTAGAAGGTTTAACTACCTATCTTGATGACAAAGAAGTTTTGGATAACTTTTATCAAGTTAAACAGGATGCTAAGGGGCGCCTAGCTTCTTATATTAAAGAGACGACAGGTTTTGATGTATCAACTGATGCTATCTTTGATGTTCAAGTTAAACGACTCCATGCCTATAAGCGCCAACTTTTAAATGTTCTTCATATCATTAAGCTCTATTTAGATTTGAAGGACAATCCTGATAAGGATATGATTCCACGTGTCTTTATATTTGGAGCCAAGGCAGCACCAGGATATCATTTTGCAAAATCAGTTATTAAGATTATCAATGAGCTCGCTAAACTGATTAATAATGATGATAGCCTACAAGGGAAGCTCAAAGTATTCTTCTTGGAAAATTATAATGTCAGCCTAGCAGAATTGATCATTCCTGCAGCAGATGTATCCGAACAAATTTCTTTGGCCTCAAAAGAAGCCTCAGGAACCTCAAATATGAAATTCATGATGACAGGTGCTATTACTCTAGCAACTCTTGATGGAGCTAATATTGAAATTAAAGACGAAGTGGGAGATGATAATATTGTCATCTTTGGTATGGATAAGGATGCCGTCTATGCCCACTACCAAGCTAATGATTACCATTCTCGCGACTTGTATGAGAGCGATGCTACGATTCATCGAGTGGTTGATAGTTTTGTCAATGGGACTATCCCTAATATCCAGAGTGAAGGTATGGAAATTTACGAAGCTCTCATTCAACATAATGATGAATATTTCTTATTAGAAGATTTTCATTCTTATGTGCAAGCTCAAGAAAAAGTTGATGCTCTTTACCGTGATAAGGACAAATGGGCTCGTATGAGTTTGAATAATATTGCAAAATCTCATAAATTCACATCTGATGACACTATTAGTCAGTATGCGGAAGAAATTTGGGAATTGAAAAAGTAAGTGTTCATAGTTTGTGAGAGTCGGGGTAAGCTCGGCTCTTTCTTTTATCTGCCTGTTTTTTTGAGAACAAAGCGGATTAATGCTAGCAATAAAAAAGGTAAATATTTTCTTTAGCTTTCTGAAAAAGATTGAGCAAATTATTTGTAATCGTTTTCACTATATGATATTCTTAATTAATAGAATAATAGAAAGTTGGAAAACTTATGTCAAAAATTGTTGTTGTTGGAGCTAATCATGCAGGGACTTCAAGCGTGAATACCATTCTTGACAACTATGCCGATGAAAATGAAGTAGTAGTATTTGACCAAAATTCGAACATCTCATTTTTGGGATGTGGCATGGCTTTGTGGATAGGCAAACAAATTTCAGGTCCAGATGGTTTATTTTATGCCGATAAAGAACTTTTGGAATCTAAAGGCGCTAAGGTTTACATGAATTCACCTGTAACAGCGATTGACTATGATGCTAAAACTGTCACAGCCCTTGTTGATGATAAAGAACATCTTGAGTCTTATGATAAATTGATTTTGGCTACAGGTTCTACACCGATTTTGCCACCAATTGAAGGTGCGGCAATAAAGGAAGGTAGTTTAGAATTTGAAGCAACTTTAGAAAACCTTCAGTTTGTTAAACTTTTCCAAAATGCCCAACAGGTTATTGATAAACTACAAGACAAGGCACAGCATTTAGATAAAATTGCGGTTGTCGGAGCAGGTTATATCGGTGTCGAATTAGCTGAAGCCTTTAAACGTCTGGGCAAAGAAGTTACTTTAATTGATGTGGTAGAAACCTGTCTGGCAGGTTATTATGATAGTGACCTATCTGATATGATGTGTAAAAATCTTGAAGATAATGGCATTGAGTTGGCTTTTGGTGAAACGGTCAAAGCTATTGAGGGGGATGGAAAAGTCGAGCGTATCGTAACTGATAAGGCTACACGCGACGTCGATATGGTTGTTCTTGCTGTTGGCTTCCGTCCTAATACACAATTAGGAAGTGGCAGATTAGAAACCTTCCGCAATGGGGCCTTTTTGGTAAATAAAAAGCAAGAAACAAGTCTTCCCGATGTTTATGCTATTGGTGACTGTGCAACAGTTTATGATAATGCTATTGATGGTATAAACTACATTGCCCTCGCCTCAAATGCTTTGCGATCAGGCATGGTTGCCGGTCACAATGCAGCTGGATATGAAATGGAATCACTAGGTGTTCAAGGTTCAAATGGTATTTCTATCTTTGGATTAAACATGGTATCCACCGGTCTAACAGAAGAAAAAGCAAAACATTTTGGCTATAAACCCGCAACCGTTGAAATTACAGACGAACAAAAACCTGTCTTTATAGAACATGGAAATTACGATGTTACGCTCAAGATTGTTTATGATAAGGATAGTCGTTTAGTGCTAGGTGCTCAAATGGCTTCTCGTGGTGATATTTCAATGGGAATTCACCTTTTCTCATTGGCTATTCAAGAAGAAGTTACTATTGATCGCTTGGCCTTATTGGATTTGTTCTTTTTACCACACTTTAATCAACCATTAAGCTATATTGCAAAAGCTGCTTTAGCAGCAGAAGCAACTGAATAATCGCTATAAAAAGACAGTTGGAATTTCCAACTGTCTCAGACTGAAGACAAAGCTCTTGGAATTGCATTTCTAAGAGCTTTTTGCTCTGTTTAGGAGTATACTAAA
>NZ_JBHSAC010000070.1:0-11751 GCF_042649885.1 Streptococcus dentapri
CTTAGCAGCCACCAGCATAGCTGGTGGTTTTATTGTTTTTCTCTACGAGAAAAACTGGCTCGAAGCCATAAAAAAAGAAGACCAATCTGGTCTTCTCTAGGCGTTAGATGCTCCATCCACTACGGTTGATAAAGCATCTAAATTCTTTTTACTATTATTCTTCGCTAGTGCTGCTCTCTTCTTCACTACTAGTTGAATAATCATTGGATGAACTTGAACTTGATGATGAGGAGGAGGAGCTAGATGAACTTGAACTTCCATCTTGTATATAAAGGATGATGTCTTCATCCGATGACAGATCTAGACTGGCACCATAGTATGGGCTTTGTCCAGATACGACCATAGAAGCGGTTGGCGAATGAATTTGAGTGCCTGATGCAGAATAAAATTTAATCCGTGATGACTCCACACCCAAAGCAGTCAACGTTGAAGTTGCCTGCGAATAAGTCATGCCAGTTAAATTCGGCATCGTTGTTTCACCGGCTACCGCAACTGTGAAGGTAATGGTATCATCTCCAGAGGGGTCAAATTTTTCACCCTTGTCAGGAGTTTGACTGATGATTGTTCCTTCATCGTAGTCCGTGGTTGAAACTTCTTTAATCTGAATTTGTGATTCGGAAACACCGTAATTGGATGTCAAATCTTTAACAGCATCATCAGAATTTTCACCGGTATAGTCCTTCATCTTGAAACTGCCTCCATCATTGGAAACATAGATATCTACCGAGCTACCTTCCTTCTTGGAAGTCCCCGCCGATGGATCTGTTCTGACGACCTTCCCTTTATCTACAGAATCACTTTCAACTTTAACGACTTGTCCCACTTTCAGACCTGCATCAGTGATGCTAGTCTTAGCAGCAGAAAGTTCTTGACCAGTGACGTCAGGCACTGCAACTGTTGATGGGTTACGCAGCATCAGATAAGCAAAAATAACAATGATGGCTAAAAGTAGAGCGATGAAAATCTTACTAAAGATACCAAAGGTTTTATGCTTACGCTTCCCTTTTGTTTTTTTAGCAGGCTCTGCCTTGACATTATTTTTCTTAGGTTTCTTGCTATCTGTCGCCTTCAAAAGCTGTTCTGTTGAAGCATTGGCTGTGTTGGTATCAATTTTAGGAAGCGTCTTGGTATCTGCAACATCCGAGAAGACCAGCTTGGCTTCGCGACTACGATTATAACTCAAGCTAGATTTCAAGTCTCGAGCCATCTCATAAGTGGATTGATAACGGTCGCTCAACCTTTTAGCAGTGGCCTTAATCACAACATTTTCAAGCGCCTGAGGAACAGAAGGATTTATTTCTAAAATAGAAGGCAGGGGTTTCTGAAAGTGTTGTAGAGCAATAGTAACTGCACTGTCGCCATCATAAGGAATATGCCCTGTCAACATTTCAAAAAGCATAATTCCCATGGCATAAATATCAGACTGAACTGTCGCTTTAGAACCACGCGCCTGTTCAGGTGATAGATAATGAACACTCCCCAGCATCGAATTAGTCTGAGTCAGACTGGTCTCTGCAAAGGCTACGGCAATACCAAAGTCAGTGACTTTAACTGTACCATCTTTGGTTAATAAAATATTTTGAGGTTTTAAATCTCGGTGAATAATACCCTTTTCATGGGCCAAAGTCATGGCAGAGAGCACCTCTTCCATGATGCGCACAACTTCACTGTTAGATAAGGGAGCATTGTCTTGGATATAATGTTTTAAATCTAATCCATCGACATATTCCATTACCAAGAATTGCTGACCGTCTTCTTCGCCGATATCTCTAATTGAAACGATATTGGGATGGCTGAGTTCTGCCATGGCACGCGCTTCCCGCTGAAAACGCGTAACAGCAACCTGATCGGTTTGATAATTGGTCCGAAGCACCTTAATGGCCACTTCTTCCCCTTCCAAAATCAGGTCATTGGCCAGATAGACATCTGCCATACCACCTCGCCCAATGGACTTGAGAATGCGATAGCGACCAGCAAATAATTTGCCAATCTGAATCATGATGCCGCCTCACCTTCTACGTGCAAGAGTCCCACGGTAATATTATCCAAACCACCGGCTTTATTAGCTTCTACAACTAGTTGTTCAGCCTTATCAGAAAGACTGGTATCATCTGCCAGCAAGATATTGACGATGGTTTCATTCGAAATCATATTGGTTAAACCATCGCTGTTCATAACAATGAAATCATTAGCTTCCAGCTGTTGGACACCCAAATCAAGCTCTATGGGATTTTGCTGCCCAATAGATTGAGTGATGATATTGCGTTGAGGATGTGTAGCCGCTTCTTCCTCTGTAATTTGGCCAGCTCTCAGCAATTCATTGACCAGAGAATGGTCTGTTGTCAATTGTTGATATTGACCTTCTCGAACCAGGCCGATACGAGAATCACCCAGGTGGGCATAAAGAGCCGCTTTATCGACAACTGCAACCGCCTCAATGGTAGTCCCCATCCCTCTGTAAGAGTCTTCCTGTCCTAAATCGTGAATCTTTTGATTTTCTTTTTCAATGATATCAATCATCCAATCACGAATTTGACTGAGGTCATTAAAATCGGTCTCTTCCCAGACCTTTCCTAGATCTGTAACGGTCAACTCACTAGCAATATTCCCAGCACGATGTCCACCCATACCATCAGCTAAGATAATTAGGGGGACATCTGATTTATTGTAAAAATGATTGATGAAATCCTGATTATCAGAACGTTTCTGACCGATATCAGTACGTAAAGCAATTTCCATGAATTGTTAAACTGTCCTTTCACGCTAAAAAATACGCTTGATTTGTGCAATAAAGAAACCATCCGTCTGATAGAGTTCAGGTGTAATACTGATAAAACCATCGACCAAGATATCTTTTTGCTCATGTTCCAGTTTTACCTGTTCAAAATTAGGATGAGTGTCTAAAAACCTTTGAATCAGATCTTGGTTCTCCTCCCGAAAAATGGTGCAGGTACTGTAAGTTATTATACCATTTTTGCGCAGCGTTTGACAAACACTGTTTAATATATCAAATTGTATATCTTGTAAGGCTTTAAAGTCCTGACTTTCTTTACTATATCGAATATCAGGTTTACGACGAATTAACCCGATACCCGAACAAGGTGCATCAACCAAAATTTTATCAAAACTATCCTTCTCAAAATATTGATGAACTTGACGGGCATCTAATTTGCGTGTTCTAATTTTATCATCCAAATGGAGACGCTTGGCATTGTCTTTAATCAAGTCTAGTTTATGATCATACAAATCTAAAGCGACGATCTGTCCTGTCGTTAGATAAGAAGCTAGGTGAGCTGTCTTACCACCAGGTGCTGCACAAGCATCAAGGATTTGCTCAGAACCTTGGATATGCAAAGTTGGGGCTACCAGCTGACTGGATTCGTCTTGGATGGTAATATCCCCATTTTTAAAATAATCTGTTCCCGCGAAATAAGCTGAATCCTTGATAAGTCCCACCGAGGAAAGACGAGAAGGGCGTGCACCAGTCGCCTTTTTAATTTCCTCAAATTTAGCAAGGTTAACCACACGTACACTAGCCTTGTTACGGATAGAAAGGCTTTGGAAAATGCTAAGTGAGCGTTCTTCCCCGTACTGCTCAATTAGTTTTCTCACCAGCCAGACTGGCAACGAGTATTGGATTGAATACCGTTTATTTTTGCGTTTAATCGTAGTGGAGTCTACTAGCTTTTCCTGCGAAAGTTTACGCAAAACGGCATTGACAAGCTTTTCTGCACCCTGCTTTCTTCCACGCTCCTTAGCCAAAACAACAGCTTCATTGACGACTGCATGACTGGGAATCTTGTCTAAATACATCAACTGATAAAGGCTGAGCATCAAGAGAGTATAAACCCAAGGCTCTAATTTGTCACGATCCTTCAGAACATGAGACAGCTGCCATCCTAGAGTAATCTTGAAGGCTACCGTCCCATAGACAATCTCTGTAACTAAATTCTTGTCATTTTCAGATAGATGGGACTGAGAAAGACCGCGATTAAGAGCAATATTGGAATAAGCTCCCTGATTAAAAACATCCTCCAGAATTAGCAGAGCTGTTCCTCGCGCTGTCTTTTTCCAGTTAGTCGCCAAAGCTATCACCTACCTCAAGACTGCGTCCAAAACCATTAAGAAAATCTACAATCGGCATTTTAGGTTTGCCTGCTGGCTGAACCACCCTCAAAGAGAGAGCTCCGCCACCAGTTGCCACCACCAAGTTTTTTTTACTCTTTTCAATAATTTCACCTGGTTTTCCCTGACCTGAAACAGCTTGAGCTTCATAAATTTTAAAACGCTTACCATCAAGAAATGTATGCGCCACCGGCCACGGGCACATCCCCCTGACCTGATTAAAGAGGGCACGTGACGATCTGTCCCAATTCAGCTTTTCTTCTTCCGGTTGGATGTTAGGTGAAAAGGTAGCTTGACTATGATCTTGGGGTTGAGCAATGAGGCTGCCAGCAATATAAGCTGGTAAACTCTCCAATAATAAATCACGCCCTAGGACAGCTAATTTTTCAAAGAGTGTGCCGACATTGTCTTCATCCAGAATAGGAAGACTGGCCTTGGCTATCATATCTCCAGCATCCATCTCCTTAACCATTTCCATGATGGTTACGCCGGTCTCACTATCACCATTCATAAGTGCGTAATGGATTGGAGCACCCCCACGATACTTAGGAAGTAGGGAAGCGTGAACGTTAATAGCAAAATCGACACTATCCAGCAACCTAGTCGGCAAAAATTGACCAAAAGCTGCTGTGATGATGCCATCAGCCCCTAAGGTCATCAATTCTGCCATTTCGCTAGATCCAGATAATTTTTCAGGTTGATAAACAGGGAGGTTGTGTGCCAACGCCACTTCTTTGACAGGTGTCATTTTAATTTCTTTTTTGCGCCCAACAGCTCTATCTGGCTGAGTCACCACGGCAATAATATCATAGACTCGACTGTCCAATAGACCCTCTAATACTGTAGCTGAAAAATCTGGGGTCCCCATAAAAATAAGTTTTGTCATTTAAAATCTGGGATTGCCCATCTGGCAACCCTTCCTTTCTTCACTTAATCTGCTCTTAATTACTGTTTTCAAACAAAATTTTGTGGTTCGTAATCAATGATAAGACGCAAATCCTTGTTTGCTTTATCTTGAGTCAAATCTAAAATATGATTGAGCACTTCTTCTAAGCTATCTTCAAACCGGTACTTAATAATAATTTGATAGTGATAAAGATTATGCGTACGAGCAATCGGCTTAGGTGTTGGACCTAGAATTTTAGCTTTATCGCTGAGCTGGTTTTTGATGAGATTCATAATCTCAAATGACTTCTGAATCAAGATTTCCTCATTTTTATGAGAGAGAGTTAAACCAACCGTATAGTAGTAGGGAGGATAACCCAAACTTTTACGTACTCCCATTTCATAAGCGTAGAAGGCTTCATAGTCTTGTTTTTGCACCAGCTGAATAGCGTAGTTATTTGGATTGTAAGTTTGAATCAAGACTTCTCCCGCCTTTTCAGCACGACCGGCACGACCGGCTACCTGAGTCAATAATTGAAAGGTACGCTCAGCTGAACGGAAATCAGGTAGGTTTAAGGCCGTATCAGCATTTAGTACACCGACCAAGGTGACATTAGGGAAGTCCAAGCCCTTAGCAATCATCTGAGTCCCAAGCAAAATATCTGCTTCTCCCCGACCAAAAGCTTTCAAAATTTTCTCATGAGCACCTCTACGTCTGGTTGTATCAACATCCATACGAAGCATACGGGCCTGAGGTAAAAGTTCCTGCAATTCATCATAGGCCTTTTGTGTGCCAGTGCCATAATAACGGATGCTGGAACTTGAACAGTTGGGACAAGAATGAGGGATATCTTTTTGAAAACCGCAGTAATGACAGTTCATGGTCTTAGTATCCATGTGCAAGGTTAGGGAAATATCACAATTAGGACATTCATCCACATAACCACATTCCCGACACATGATAAAACTAGAAAAACCACGACGGTTGAGCATCAGCACAACTTGCTCGCCTTTAGATAGACGATCCTTAATCTTATCAACAAGAATGGGAGTAAAATTACTGACTTCTTGTTGGCCAAGATAATCTCTAAAATCCACAATTTCAACTTCGGGAATCTTAGCTAAAGGATTAGCTCTCTGCGTCAAACGGATAAAATGATAGACCTCACGACTGGCACGCGCTCGACTTTCAATACTTGGAGTAGCCGAGCCTAGCACAAGGGCTGCCTTGTGATATTGAGCCCGCAAAAGAGCAACATCTCTGGCATGATAACGTGGATTCGACTCCTGCTTGTAGCTGGCTTCATGCTCCTCATCAATGATAATAGCACCAATATTTTCCAAGGGACTAAAGATGGCTGAGCGAGCTCCTACAACAACCTTGGCCTTGCCAGATTTGATTTTACGCCATTCATCATATTTCTCTCCATTAGAAAGACCCGAATGCATGATAGCCACTTGCTCACCAAAACGTGAAATAAAGCGGTTAGTCATCTGAGGGGTCAAGGAAATTTCGGGAACCAAAACAATGGCTGTCTTCCCCATCTTTAGAACACGATCGATAATATGAAGATAAACTTCCGTTTTACCTGAGCCAGTGATCCCTTCTAAAAGATAAGGTTTATTTGCTTTACCGATATCAGCAGTGATGGTCTCAACAGCATGAGCCTGTTCCTCATTTAGATTCAAAAAGTCGGTCTTGGCTACCTGATCGAAATAGTCTTGACTACGATCAACTTGGACTTCATCTGTTTGAATAGCTCCAGCTTCAATAAAGAAATGTAGCTGATCCCATGAAAATTCCTGTCGCAGCTCAGACAGAGGACGGCGCTTGGGATGGGATAAAAGAAAATCACGCAGGGCCTGACGACGCTTGGCACGCTTTGAAATCTCTAAATTCTGCAAGACTTCCAGCTGAGGATGATAATAAGTAATCGTCTTGAGCGTTTTTTTATCTTCTGCGGAGTAGGTAACAGTGATTAGACCCGACTTAACCAGTTTGCTAATTTGACCTTCAAGTGATTGGTCCAAATTTGAATAAACTACAGAATCTTTAGATCCAAAGATTAGTTCCTTATCTGCTGATGATAGCCCAACTGTCGCATGCAAAATTTTATCATAATTTGAATTGAGCAGACTGGGAACCATGGCCTTTAAAAGTGAAATTTTATAAGAAAAAACGCTATGGCGCATCTGATCTGCCAGTTCTAACTGTTCCTTATTCAAAATAGGCTCAAAATCTAAAACAGCGGTAATTGCCTTTAAGTCTTCAACCGAACCTTCTTCTAATCCAACGACAAATCCTTGAAGCAGGCGATTACTCTTTCCAAAAGGAATATGAACGCGACTCCCTAGATCAATAAGATTAGCTAAATCATCCGGCACTTGATAGGAAAAGGGTTTGTCAGTCTGCATCAAAGGTACATCAACAATAATTTGGGCTATCTTCCCCATAAGCTCCCCTCCTTTAGTTTGCTTACTAAAAATTAAGTAAGCTGGAATTTCTTCAATTCCAGCTCCAATTCCTGTATCTAATTAAGCGACTGATTAGATTTTTTCGCCTTCTTCTTCTTTTTCTTTGGCGATTTGTTCTTTAATTTTACGCTCCTCTTCCTCTTTGGCAAGGCGTTCTGCTTCGGCACGTGCACGTACCGCCGCGCGTTTTGCAGCAGGATCGGGATGGATGGTTACATTGCCCGACTCAATTTCTTCAAGTGCCTGTAAGGTTGGTTTTACTGACTTGAATTCTTGAGTTGGTTCTGCCCCTTCTTCCAACTCATGCGCACGTTTAGCTTGGAGAATACACAAAGAATATTTTGAAGGAATTTTATCTAACAAAGTATCAATAGAGGGTTTCAACATCATAAGAATTTATCTCTTTTCTAACTTAATTTCTTTAATCATATCATTATAATGACCAATGACACGATCAACACGATAGTGCTCTGCTTCAATAATTCGCTTCACCCGTTCAGCAGCCAGAGGTACTTCGTCATTGACAACCGCATAGTCATACTCGCGCATAAGAGCAATTTCTTCTCTAGCTCGTTCAATACGTTGAGCTATAACCTCGTGGCTATCTGTACCGCGACCAACCAGACGATCTTTTAACTCATCTAAATCAGGTGGTGTCAAAAAGATGAAGACACCATCGGGAACTTTTTTCTTAACCTGCAAGGCGCCTTGAACTTCAATTTCAAGAAAAACATCAATACCCTTGTCCAGGGTCTCATTAACGTAGGTCAGGGGTGTCCCATAATAGTTTCCGACATACTCCGCATATTCCAGCATCTGTCCTTGGCGAATCAACTCTTCAAACTCCTCACGTGTGCGGAAAAAATAATCCACGCCATCTGTTTCACCGGGACGTTGAGGGCGTGTAGTCATTGAGACAGAATACTCAAATTTATGGTCTGACGTTGAAAAAATTTCTTGACGAACAGTGCCCTTGCCAACCCCTGAAGGTCCGGAGAAAACAATCAGCAATCCACGTTCGGACATAGCGTACTCCTTAATGTTTCTTATAATTAAGTCTAACAAAAATAGAGGCTTTTATCAAGGATAATTACTAGGATTTTCCTTCTCTAACAAGAGTTCTGGAAAAACGTTTTTAACTGAAAAATTTTCATCCAAAATAGGCCTACAAACCTTTTCAATTCCTTTTCAATTGTAGTATAATAGCAGAGTATGCTTTTAGGCAAAATAAACATGAGGAGGGGTCTCATGAAACAAATGTTTCTTTCCGCAAACAATCAACTCAATGAAATTGCAACATTCGAGCCCGGAGCTTGGATCAATCTTGTAAACCCCTCCGAGGAAGAATCTGTCCGCTTAGCTGAACAATTCAATATTGACATCACCGACCTCCGAGCTCCTCTGGACGCCGAAGAAAGTTCTCGTATCAGTGTTGAAGACAATTACACCCTCATCATCGTCGATGTGCCAACTCAAGAAGACCGCAATGGCAAAAGCTACTATGTCACCATGCCTCTGGGAATTGTGGTGACAGAAGATGTTGTCATTACAACCTGTCTGGAGCCCTTGATACTTTTTGATCATTTCTTCAATCGTCGTATTCGTGGTTTTTATACTTTTATGAAAACGCGTTTTGTCTTCCAGCTCCTCTATCGCAATGCTGAACTCTTCTTGACTGCCTTGCGTTCAATCGATCGTCAGAGTGACCGCATTGAAGCTCAGCTTGAAGATGCTACGCGCAACGAGCAGCTCATTGACATGATGGAATTGGAAAAATCCATTATTTATCTAAAGGCTTCTCTAAAAATCAATGAACGAATTGTAAAAAAATTGAGCAGCAACGCCTCCAGTCTGAAAAAATATGTGGATGATGAGGATTTGTTAGAAGACACCTTAATCGAAACACAGCAGGCCATTGAGATGGCGAGCATCTACGAAAATGTCCTAAATGTCATGACGGAAACTTCTGCTTCTATCATCTCCAATAATCAGAACTCAATCATGAAAACACTAGCTCTCATGACCATGGCTCTGGATATCCCAACCGTTATCTTTTCAGCCTATGGAATGAACTTTAAGAACAACTGGCTGCCACTAAATGGTTTGCCGCATGCTTTCTGGTTCATCGTTTTCATTGCTTCAGTATTGAGCTTAACTGTTGTCATCTATTTCATTCGTAAACGCTGGTTCTAATCATAGGACTAACCATTTATCAATTTTTAAGACCAAGAGGAGATTTCTTACACATGGATCTACAAGAATTAACAAAGAAAAATCAAGAATTTGTTACTATTGCCAGCCATCAGCTGAGAAAGGATGGCAAAAGTGAGAAAGAAATTGAACAAATTTTTGATGATATTATGCCCTCTATTTTGGAAAATCAAAAGAAGGGTATTACAGCTCGTAATCTTTTAGGCGCACCAACCATATGGGCCAAATCTCATTCGGAAACAACTTCTGACAACTCTCAAGGAGGAGTGGCTGCCACTAATAAGAATCCCTGGCTGATGTGGTTGGATAGCAGCCTGATGCTCCTTGGATTCTTTGGTGTTCTCTATGGTTTGATGGCCCTGACCGATAAAAATTATCAACACAGTTACGGTATCCTAACAACCTTGATTATTGCTTTTTCTGGTGGCGCTGTTCTGTATGCTCTCTATTATTTTGTCTACCAACACGCTGGTAAACCAAAAGAGGAACGTCCTAAACTATGGAAATCACTGCTTTATATGGCGGTGTTCACCCTTATCTGGATTGCCTTTGTAGGCATTAGCTCACTGATTCCAGCCCAACTCAACCCTGTCCTTCCCGGCATCGCAACTATAATCATTGGTGGACTCAGCTTTGGATTGAAATATTTTCTTAAAAAACGCTACAATATCCAAAGTTCTCTGGCTGCTCAACCTCAACCAGAAAGACAAAAGAAATAGTAAATCAGTCTGGATTTTCACTAATCTAGGCTTTCTTTTCCCCAAACAGCCTAAGTTAATAGCAAGTTTGACCATTTAGACATCAAAATCGACCTCTTACCCAAAAAGGCTTTTCTTTTGAGCAATTCATGGTAGAGTTAAACTATGGAAACCAGATATATCTATGATCAAGAAGTACCTCTAGGCAGGATGGAAATCCATGTCAATCCCCAACATGGATCTATAGAAGTGAGCCAAGGAAAAGAGCTCATCTTTTTGAAGGTTGCTGAAATCATTTTTATTGAAATCAGTGACCGCAAGACTTTTGTTCACACTAGGGATAAAATTTACCGCAGCCGACTCAATCTGCAAGAATGCCTCAAGCAACTGCCCGACTACTTCATGCAGATTGGAAAAAGCCAAATCGCTAATATCATAGAAATTGCCTCTATCAATAAATCCCTCTCCAGCACGCCTCGAATTACCTTCCATCAGTCTGAAAAATCAACTTGGGTTTCCCGAAAATACTACAAAGCCTTATTAAACAAAAAAAGGAGCTTACTATAATGAAACGTTATTCTATTTGGACCTTTGCCCTCCTTCTGCTAGCAGCTTATTTTATTGTCAGTGCTTTCGTCCCTAACTTACATCTAGTCTTCAATTTTGATTTAGTCTTTGCCCTTTTCTGCCTGATTATAGGACTTCCCAATAGGAATATTTTTATGGCCTTCTTGGGGTTAGCTTTTCTATCCAACTATGTGCATGACTTAGCTAATCTCAACTATTCAGAATGGACCCTTTTCGTAGGAATTTTACTCTTAGGTATTGTGGTGAATCAAGTTTTTAAACCAAAACGACCTGTAAGTAAGTTTTATATCTCAAAAAAAGGACAGACTTCTTATGCTGATGATGAGCGAGAAGTCTATGCCAAAACCTTCTTTTCTGAAAACAGTTATTACATTACATCACAAAATCTTGATAGGGTTTATGCAGATGCAAAATTCGGTGAGCTTAATATCGATTTATGTCAGGCACAATTTATGACCGATTCACCTGAAATTAATATTCAGGTCAATTTTGGCGAAGCTAATATTCGTATTCCAAGAAATTGGCGAATCAACGATAACCATCTTAGCAGACCCTTTGCCTCTCTCGAAATACGCGGTTCACATTTAAGTGATGAAAAAGATATAACTGTGAAGTTGAAAGGAAATGTTGCTTTCGGACAAGTGAACATTATTTATTAATGATTATTATAAAAAGAGTTGAGATCTAAAATCTCAACTCTCAGACTGAAGACAAAGCTCTTGGAATTGCATTTCTAAGAGCTTTTTGCTCTGTTTAGGAGTATACTAAA
>NZ_JBHSAC010000071.1:0-15857 GCF_042649885.1 Streptococcus dentapri
CTTAGCAGCCACCAGCATAGCTGGTGGTTTTATTGTTTTTCTCTACGAGAAAAACTGGCTCGAAGCCATAACAAAAAACTAGAGCAAACTCGCTCTAGTTTTATTTAGCTTGGCCATCAAAAAAGACGGAACCATTCCGTCTTTAGATAGGCTAAATTATTGAAAGACCATACCACCATCAACAACAACCGTTTGCCCTGTAATATAGTCTGAATCTGGTCCAGCAAGGAAGGCAACAGCATTGGCAACATCTTCTGGCTCAGACAAACGTTTAAGAGCAATATTCTTAGCGAATGTTTGCATACCCCATTCATCATCTTTACCAGCATTTTTGCCAACTTCATGAGCAATATCATACATCATTGGTGTTTTAACTATACCTGGTGCATAAGCATTCACAGTGATTCCTTCATCTGCCAAATCACGCGCCAAGGTCTGAGTGATGCCTCGAACAGCAAATTTAGTACCACCGTAAATGGTAAGGTTTGGATTTCCAACAATACCTGCTTGTGAGGTTGCATTGATAATTTTACCACCATGCCCAAGTGCTTTGAAGAGTTTATGAGCAGCTTGTGCTCCCCAGATAACACCACCAACATTGATAGAAAATGTTCGTTCAAATTGTTCTGGAGTAATGGTATCGAGTGGTGTTGTAGGTGCCACACCGGCATTATTAACAACCACATTCAAGTCACCAAAACGTTCCACAACCTTATCAAAGGCTGCAGCTACTTCTTCTTGCTTAGAAACATCAGCTACGACAGCAAAAGCTGTTTCTGGTGATAATTTATCTACAGCAGCCTGAGCCGTTTCTTGATTATAGTCTACAATACCGATTTTAAATCCATCCTTATGCAAACGTTCTGCAATAGCAAAACCAATTCCTTGACCGGCACCTGTAACAATAGCAACTTTAGACATAATAGTACCTCCTAAAAATGATAATCTTATTATAATCCTTTCATTTATCTTTTTCAAGAAAAGGCTTTCACTTCAGAAAAATTTTATCTTCACTAATTCTTCCTTATCTTAATAGGGTAATCCTTTTCAATCATTTATGCTATAATAGTCACAAATGGCAAAACAGAGGTTTTTATGAAACGTACAAAATTAAACAATTATTATCTGGAAATGGAAGAGCACTATCTTTATGTCCCCTACTATGACGAGGAACGTCGTATTCGGGTGCTGCTCCCCAAAGATTATGACAAGGAAGACTGGGCCAGCTACCCTGTCCTCTATATGCACGATGGCCAAAATATTTTTTACAGTAAGGAATCCTTTTCTGGCTATTCCTGGAAGATTATCCCGACTATCAAAAATCATAAGGAGCTACCTAAACTTATTATTGTAGGTATTGATAACGCTGGGGACAATCGTCTAAATGAATACGCTCCCTGGATGACCGATGTCGGTTCGACCCCTGAAACTGCTAGTGTTGGTGGAGATGGTATGGCTTACAGCGACTGGGTTGTCAACGTTGTCAAACCCTTTATTGATAAAACCTATCGAACTAAGCCGGACCGCCAGCACACACTCTTGGCTGGCTCCTCCATGGGGGGAATCATCACGGCCTACATGGGCGCCGCCTATCCAGAGGTCTTTGGTAACCTAGGCGTCTTCTCATTGGCCTCTTGGTTTAGCGAGCGTGATTTTCTTCGCTTTTGTAATAATCATCCTCTCAAACCAGACAGTAAGGTCTATATCCAAGTCGGCACCAAGGAAGGCGACGAGGTGGACGAGCAATTTACATCCAATATGAATCAATCTTATATTGATTGTAGCCTGCATTACTACCAATCTCTGCTTAGGGTGGGGACTCCTATAGAACAAATTGAATTGCGGGTTATGGCCAATGAAATCCACCACGAAAAGTATTGGGCCAACCACTTTATTGAATTTTTACACTTTACCTTGACAGAAGATTAAAAATCCCTTGAGGATCAGCTGACCCTCAAGGGATTTTTAATCTTCTAAATACTTCCCTCTTCTTCTAATCTACTAAAGAAGTAGGGAATCTGCTTGCGCCACCAATCCCAATCGTGGGCAACGTCATCCCCCCAGTAATCAAACCAAGCTGGAATTGACTTGAAAGTAAAAGCTTCTTCTAGGCGAAGGGTATCGGCGATATGCGGTCCTTCCCAAGCTCCTCTTCCGACAGAAACGATAAAACGATTTTGACGATAGCGCTCCAAGAACCAATTATCTTCTTGATTCCAAAGGTAGTCAATAGGGGAATTATAGTAGACAGCTGGATCACCATGATACTCACCTGTAAAGAAACGTGCATCATAGACACCAGATTGGGCAATCGCCACATCAAACAAATCCGGATGGCGGAGAGAAAAATTGATGGTGTGGAAAGCTCCCATGGAACAACCAGTGGCTATCATTCCTCCTTGCCAATCTGACTCGTAACGAATCAAGGGCACCAATTCATTGACGATATAACGATCATAGGCTTCGTGCGCCAAAGCCATGTCGTGACCTGACTTGTCTTGAGCCAACCAAGATTCATTATCAAGAGAATCTGGTGTATAAAATTTTATTAAACCACGGTCAATAAAGCTCTGACAAGCCTCAATCATACCAAAATCGCCATACTCATTTTGGCTACCACCTGACGAGGGAAAGACGATAACCGGTTTACCAGCATGACCATAGACGTTAAAATACATTTCACGGCCGAGCTCTCCCGACCAGTGACTTCTTCTTTCAAAATGCATAACTTATATAGGATGGTGAGATAGTAAATCGCCTTCTATACCTAATGGAAGAGTTCTTACTATTTTAACTATATTAAGTAATATAGGAACCATCGTAGCCTTTCTTTTAAATTTTAGAGTAACTTATGATTTTGCCTGGGCAAATTGCACCAATTCACGCAGTTCATCCATTGTCTCTGTACGGGCAAGGATACCATGCTCACCCATAATCTGAGCAAAGATTCCCGGCACTGATTGGATGGAGATGATCTTATTCACAAATTGTTTCCTGATATCATCCAGACTATGAGTATAATCTTGGTTTTCTTTACGAGAAATATAAACGACATTATAGCGGTGCTGGATGTCAGCTGTAAACTGATTGTCTTTAACAATTTTAGCATACTGATCAAAGACATCAAAATCATCAGCATAATTCCACATATCAATAGTCAAACCACCTGGTGGACGGCAGTTGATTTCTAATGCCATGAGATCCTTAGTCTTTTTAACTCGGAAAAATTCAAAATGGAAAAAGCGTTCTTTTACATTAAAGGCCTCCACACAATTTTTCCCAAGCTTAATCAAATCCTCAGAAATTTCTCTTGGGACATAATAATACATATCATGGTCATTTGCTAGGGTATCAAGAACCGCCTCAGAGTATTCCAAACCAGAGTAAAAAACAATATTGCCATCATGATCTGTTAAGCCATCAAAAGTGATGATATCACCATCAATAAATTCTTCCATGATGTACTCAACACCGGCTGTCTTATAACTAAAAAACTCCTCTAGCTCTTCAGCAGACTTAATTTTATAGGTGTCGGATGCTCCTACACCGGAGTTTGGTTTAATAATAACTGGGAATTTGAGCTGTTCAGCCAATTTTCTAGCTTCATCATCGCTATGAAAGACGTCACCTTTAGCGACTTTAAGACCGGCCTTACGAAAAACTTCTTTCATTTGCCGCTTGGTCTTAATGGCCAACATGTCATCATTTTTATAGCCAAAAACATTGAAATCGGTTCTTAGCTTAGCATCCAATTCCAACCAATACTCATTGTGCGATTCAATACGATCAATGCGACCATACTTATGAGCAAAGTAAGCTACTGCACGATAAACTTGGTCGTAATCTTCCATGTTATCAACACGATAGTACTCGGTCAGGGCAGATTTGAGCCCTTCCGAAAGTTCTTCATAGGGGGTATCCGCAATTCCCAGTGTATTGAAACCATTAGCCTGTAAACGATGAGCAAAGGGTTCAAAATTAGTCGGAAAGTGGGGGGAAATCATTACGAAATTTAGGGGTCTTGTCATTGTTGCCTCCTCATTAGTCTTCCTTACTATTTTATCACCTTTTCGCTTATTTTCATAGGTATTCCCAAAGATTCTAAAATTTGTCTCTTTTAGCTAAAAACTAAGACTTTTTCTTAGAGATGATGTATAGTAGATTAAAGAGCATTTTAGATAGGAGACTTCCATGGAAATTCATCTTGTTCGCAATAAGGTCGCTGCTGAAAATACCTATATTTTGGAAAGTGAAGCTGCCCTCTTGATCATTGATCCCGGCAGCAATAAGCAAGAGATTTTAGACAAAATCGATAGTCTCGCTAAGCCGATCAGCGCCATTCTTTTAACTCACGCCCACTACGATCATATCATGAGCCTCGATGCTGTTCGTGAACGTTATAAGCAACCACCCGTCTATATTTCTGACAAGGAAGCTGACTGGCTGGCTAGCCCTCTCGATAATCTCTCCGGTCTGTCTCGTCATGACGATATGGAAGATGTTATCATGAGGCCAGCAGATTTCTTTTTTCAATACCAGACTCCTTATGATTTAGACGGTTTTCAATTTCAGGTACTAAAAACACCCGGTCACTCTTGGGGTGGGGTCTCCTTTGTTTTTTTTGAACAAGAAGTCGCCTTCTCTGGTGATGCTCTTTTTCGAGAGACAATCGGTAGAACGGATCTTCCTACTTCTGATTTCGATCAGTTAATCGACAGCATCAAACATAATTTATTTACCCTACCCAATCACTATCGTATCTTTCCGGGACACGGACTTGACACAACTATTGGACACGAAAAAAACTTTAATCCTTTTTTCAAGGCATAAGAAAAGCACTCTTTACTCATTTCCCTTTGACAGGGTTTGGGTAGAGTGCTTTTTTTATTAAATCGCTTTTTCATCTTGTCCTAGAGCGCGCTGGATCGCTTTGACCAACTCAACTAAAACAATCATCAGTAGACTACCGATAACAACAGCTACCCACTGAGTCAAACTTAGGTGGGAAACGTGGAAAAGTTCATTAAATCCTGGTAAAACAATAGTAGCCATCAAGAGAAGAAAAGCAACAGGAATAGCCCAGTTAAAGGTCTTGTTTCTAAAGAGACCAACCTTAAAGATGGATTGATAAACAGATTTCACATTGAAAGCATGTACCAATTGAATCAGACCAAGTGTAGCGAAAGCCATAGTCAAAGCATCTTCATGGATGAGGTGGTTACCTGTATGTTCAGGGAAGAGGAGCGCCCAAGCATAGACACCAAGGACTAGGGCTGTTTGGAAAATCCCTTGATAGAGAATTGCTCCCAGAACACCGCCATCAAAGAAGTTGGATTTACGACCACGTGGTTTATGCGTCATGACATCTGGCTCAGCAGGCTCAACACCAAGAGCAATGGCTGGTAGGGTATCCGTTACCAGATTGATCCACAGTAGATGAACTGGCTGAAGAACGTCCCAACCAAAGAGAGTAGCAAAGAAAATTGTAAAGACTTCTGCCATATTTGCTGACAGTAAATACTGGATAGACTTTTGAATATTTGAAAAGACCTTACGTCCTTCTTCAACCGCAACAATAATTGTCGCGAAATTATCATCGGCCAGAACCATGTCAGAAGCCCCTTTGGAAACTTCTGTACCAGTGATCCCCATACCGATACCAATATCAGCGGTTTTAAGTGATGGGGCATCGTTGACACCGTCACCAGTCATAGCAACAATCTTACCTTCATTTTGCCAAGCCTTAACGATACGAACCTTGTGTTCTGGTGACACCCGTGCATAAACTAAATATTGTTTAAAGACCTTTTGGAATTCTTCATCGGAAAGCTCATTGAGCTCCGCTCCTGTGAAGACATGATCTTGACCATCATCTTCAATAATACCAAGACGTTTGGCAATGGCTTCTGCAGTATCTTGATGGTCACCAGTAATCATAATTGGACGGATACCAGCTTCCTTGGCTACGGCAACAGCCTGCTCAGCTTCTGGACGCTCAGGATCAATCATACCGACTAGACCTGTGAAAATCAAATCGTGTTCCAAGGCTTCAGAAGTGATTTCAGATGGCAAACTATCAATAATCTTATAGGCTCCGCCTAGGACACGGAGAGCTTGATGAGCCATTTCAGAATTATTGGTTTGAATGAGACTTTTAATACGATCATCAATCGGTGCAATATCCCCTGCATTATCACACCTAGTACAGCGTTGCAAGAGTTGATCTGGTGCACCTTTGACAGCTACAAAATATTTACCATTAGCAAGCTCATGTATAGTTGACATCAACTTGCGGTCTGAATCAAATGGCAGCTCCGCTACACGAGGACGACTAGCAAGAAAACTCTTAACATCCTGATTATTATCTAAGGCAAATTGAACAAAGGCCGTCTCTGTCGGATCGCCAATGAGCTTACCTTCTTGATCGATCTTGGTGTCATTGGCCAAGATAACAGAATGAAGGAGGGGATGCTCAAAGTTAATATCGCTGGAAGTATCATAGAGCTTCCCATCGTAAAAAACTTTTTCAACGGTCATTTGGTTCATAGTAAGTGTCCCAGTCTTATCTGAGGCAATAATTTCTGTTGAACCTAATGTTTCAACTGCTGGCAGTTTACGAATGATAGCATTACGTTTAGCCAGCACCTGTGTCCCCAAGGAAAGGACAATAGTAACGATAGCAGGTAAGCCCTCTGGAATAGCAGCTACGGCAAGTGCTACGGCAACCATAAGTCCTTCAAGTGGTTCCTCACCACGGACAAAGACACCGACGATAAAGGTCACAAGAGCAATAGCTACAATCAAATAAGTCAAGGCCTTGGATAATTGCGTCAAGCTCTGCTTGAGGGGTGTTTCTGTTTCATCGGCATTAGCCAGCATATTGGCAATTTTACCAACCTCTGTGTACATCCCAGTATTTGTGACCACACCTGAACCGCGACCGTAAGTAACATTGGAATTTTGATAAGCCATATTGAGACGATCGCCAATTCCAGCGTCTTCTGCTACATCAACCGATAAATCTTTATCAACAGGAACAGATTCACCTGTTAAAGCAGCCTCCTCAATTTTTAATGAGGCCACTTCTAAAAGTCTCATATCTGCAGGAACAACATCACCCGCTTCCAAAAGTACGATATCTCCAGGAACCAGTTCTTTGGAATCAAGTTCTACCACGTGACCATCACGGCGCACACGCGCAATAGGGCTAGACATATCCTTGAGAGCTTCAATAGCTGCCTCTGCTTGACCTTCTTGATAGACACCAAAGGCAGCGTTAAGGATAACAACGGCCAGAATGATGAGGGCATCTGTTAAACCCTCCATACCTTCCGTGATAATAGAAAGAGCAGCAGCAACCAAGAGGATGATAATCATCAAATCCTTAAATTGATCAATAAACTTAGCAAGGAGGCCACGCTTTTCACCCTCTTCAAGTTCATTGCGACCGTAATCAGATAAACGCTGCTGGGCTTGCGCTTCTGACAAACCTTCTTTTGAGGTATCAAGCTCTTTTAACACCTCATCTTCCGCCTGTATATGGTACAGTGCTTTTTGTTGTTCTTTGTGCATTAATCTTACTCCTTTTGGTCTCTTTTTTCTGCGATATAGAAAAAAGAGACCTGTTTTAAAAACAAGTCTCGCCGTTTAAGTCAGTGCCGGAAATTTCTTTCGTAATGACGACACTAACACAATCCTCAAGTTTTATCTAAACCTATGGACCGCCTGCTACTCCCTTGATATGCCAAACATTATAGCAAAATTTTCTTTCAAGCTCAAGATAAAGTTCTTACCCCCAGACGATCTGCAAATCATAGGAGGCCAGAATTTCATCTACTTCCTGATTTGCCAATAAATCGTAGGTCAACTCAATTTTTCCCTCGCTTCTATCTAAAGAAAAGCGCCTCGTTTTCGTCACCAAATGTTGAGTCCCCAGAGGAGTTGGAAGACTGGCCACATCATACTTACCTTTACTAAAACGCATAAGTGACTTGGGGGTTGAAAAACGCGTCATCACCAATTCTCTATCGTTAACTTTTAAAACCACCTTTTCCTGCTGGCTGTTTTCATGTATTAGATAATCATAATCTCCCCTCTTGGTCCATTCACAGTCATGGACTTCTCTAATAATTTCAACCTCATTTCCCATTTGAATGGTATTTTTAATTTGAATCTGCACGTGGCTTTCTCCTTGCTCTTTTCCTTTAGTATTCTATCAATTTCAGCTTAATTTATCAATTTTTGCTATACTAAAGCTATGAATGAAAAAATTTTTCGCGATCCTGTTCACAACTACATATCCATTACAGAGCCTTTAATTTATGATCTAATCAATACTAAGGAATTTCAACGTTTACGCCGCATTAAACAGCTAGCAACCACCAGCTATACCTTTCACGGAGCCGAGCATAGCCGTTTCTCACACTGTTTGGGTGTCTACCATATCGCCAGCCGAGTCATTGATCATTTTGAAAAACATTATCCTCAGGACTGGAACCAAGAGGACAGCCTCCTAGCTATGACAGCCGCTCTTTTGCACGACTTGGGGCATGGTGCTTATTCCCATACCTTTGAACACTTATTTGATACCGATCACGAAGCTATCACTCAGGATATCATCACTAATTCTCAGACGGAGGTCAATGCTGTTTTAAGACGGGTAGCGCCTGATTTCCCAGATAAGGTAGCCAGTGTTATCAATCATACTTACCCTAACAAACAAGTAGAACAGTTGATTTCCAGCCAGATTGACTGTGACCGCATGGATTATCTCTTACGCGATGCCTACTATACCGGCGCTAGCTACGGACAATTTGACTTAACCCGCATTTTAAGTGTCATCAGACCCCATGGTAATGGTATTGCTTTCACCATCAATGGTACCCATGCTATTGAGGATTACTTGGTCAGCCGTTACCAGATGTATATGCAAGTCTACTTCCATCCTGCCAGCAGAGCTATGGAAGTCTTGCTGCAAAATCTGCTCAAGCGCGCTAAGAAACTCTATTCCGCGCAAAAAGATTATTTTAAGCGCACAGCCCCAGCATTGATTCCCTTCTTTGAAAACAACTATGAGCTTAAGGACTATCTCAGCCTCGATGATGGAGTGATGAATACCTATTTCCAAATGTGGATGCAGGCCGATGATGCTATTTTAGCTGATTTAGCCAACCGTTTCATCAACCGCAAACTGTTCAAGTCTTTAATTATAACGGATGAAAGCCAAACATCTCTAGCCGAGATGAAACATTTAGTCTCTGCCATAGGTTACAATCCTGACTATTATACAGCGAAGCATAAGAATTTTGACCTACCTTATGATATTTACCGTCCTGAAAAAGAGAACCCCCGTACTCAGATTGAACTCCTTCAAAAAGATGGCAGCCTGATTGAACTCAGCCAAGAGTCAGCCTTGGTAAAATCCCTAACCGGAACTGTCCATGGTGATTATCGCTTCTACTTCCCAGCTGAAATGTTGGAAACGGACGATTTATTTCAAAAAGAAAAAGAGATCTTCATCAATTACATCCAAAACGACTATCTGCTTTAAAACCATTCTCGCCATGACAAATGGCGGGATTTTTAGTAATATAGTATAGGTATATTTTTATCTATTTATAATGATTTCAATATTGAATTATTTCCAATTTTACGCTATCTACTAAAGGAGAAAGCATGTCAATCAAACTTGTAGCTGTCGATATTGATGGTACCTTGATCACTAGTGATCGACAAATAACACCCCAAGTCTTTGAGGCTGTTCAAGAAGCCAAGGCTGCGGGTGTTAAGATTGTCATCACCACAGGACGCCCCATCGCTGGTGTCCAATCCCTTCTGGAAGAACTGCAATTAAATGAGCCTGATAATTATGTTATCACCTTTAATGGTGGCTTGGTTCAAGACACTTCTAGCGGGGAGGAACTGCTAAAGGAGGTCCTCTCTTATGATGAGTACCTTGATATTGAAGTTCTGGCCAATAAGCTGGGAATTCATTCTCACGCCATCACCAAAGATGGTATTTATACCAGCAACCGTGATATCGGCAAATACACCGTTCACGAATCTACTCTGGTCAACATGCCCATTTTTTACCGGACACCGAGGGAGCTGTCTGATAAAGAGTTTGTCAAGGCCATGTATATCGATGAGCCTGAGATTCTAGATCAAGCCATTGCCAAGATTCCAGAAGAATTTTACGAGCGTTTCACCATCGTGAAATCCAGACCCTTTTATTTAGAAATACTAAGAAAGACTGCCAGCAAAGGTGAAGCTGTTAAACATCTGGCTGAAACGCTGGGCTACACTCTAGATGAAACCATGGCCATCGGGGACGAAGAAAACGACCGTGCCATGCTGGAAGTGGTCGGTCACCCCGTCGTCATGGAAAATGGAACCTCAGCACTCAAAGAAATTGCAAGACACATTACCAAATCAAATGATGAATCTGGCGTGGCTCACGCCATTAGAAAGTGGGTACTAAATTAATGTTTACCTATAAGGTTGGCATATCTGCCAAAGAACATGACGATTTTGCTAAAGCAAGCAATCAGACCAATCTGCTACAAAGCAGTGCTTGGGCACAGGTTAAGGATAATTGGAGCAATGAACGTTTAGGCTTCTATAAAGATGATGTTCAAATCGCTTCTGCTTCTATCTTGATTAAACGTCTACCCCTAGGAATGACCATGCTTTATATCCCACGCGGGCCTGTCATGGACTATCAGGATCAAGAAGTTGTTGATTTTGTTATTAAATCATTGAAAAAATACGGAAAAAGTAAACACGCTCTCTTCATTAAATTTGATCCCGCCCTCCTCCTAAAAGCTTATAAAACTGGACAAGAAGTTGAGGAAAATCCTGAAACTTTAGCTGCCCTGGATAATCTTAAAAAAGCTGGCACTGAATGGACCGGACGTACCATGGAAATTGCTGAAAGTATCCAACCACGTTTTCAAGCTAATGTCTACACCCAAGAAGATATGACTGCTACCTTTCCTAAACATACCAAACGTTTGATGAAGGATGCTAATAATCGTGGTGTCGTAACCACACGCGGTAGTATAGATGATGTCCAAGCTTTCGCTGATGTTGTCGCTCTAACAGAAAATCGCAAAGGCGTAGCTCTGCGTAATCATGACTATTTCAAAAAGATGATGTCCATTTACGGGGATGATGCTTACTTACATTTAGCCAAGGTTAATTTACCAAAACGTCTGGCAGAGTACCAAGAACAGTTAGCTCAAATTGAAAAAGATTTGGCAGAAACTGCTGACCACCAAAAGAAACGCTTGACCAAGCTAACCCAGCAACAAACTTCCGTACAAAAATACATCAAGGAATTTGAAGAATTTGTTGATAAATATGATGATGAGCTCATCATTGCTGGTATTTTATCTGTCCGTTTCGGTAACGTCATGGAAATGCTCTACGCTGGTATGAATGATGAATTTAAAAAATTCTATCCTCAGTATTCCCTCTATCCAAAAGTTTTTGAAGATGCCTATGCTGATGGTATTATCTGGGCTAACATGGGAGGCGTTGAAGGAAGTCTTGATGATGGGTTGACTAAGTTTAAATCAAACTTTAACCCAACCATTGAAGAGTTCATCGGGGAATTTAATATCCCAGTCAGCTTACTCTATAAACCAGCCATGCTAGCTTATAATCTACGTAAAAAATCAAGGAGCAAGCACTAATGACTTTTGAAATTCTAAGTCAAGAACTATTTGAAGAATTCAGCCAAACCGTTGCTTATAAGTCCTTCATGCAGTCGGTAGAAATGGCTCAACTCTTTCGCAAACGAGGCTATACCATCGCTTACGTTGGTTTGAAAGAAGCAGGTGAGTTACAGGTTGCCGCTCTGGTCTACAGCATGCCAATGACCGGCGGACTCCATATGGAGGTCAATTCAGGACCTTTTTCAACCAATCCTAAATATCTCAGCGCCTTTTACCAAGGATTACAGGATTACGCTAAAAGTGAAGGAGCTTTGGAGCTGATCGTCAAACCCTATGATACCTATCAAACCTTTGATAGCGAGGGAAATCCTAGCAGTCAAGAGCATCCCGAACTTATCAAAACCCTCACCGACCTTGGTTTTCAATATGATGGTTTGCAGACAGGTTATCCCGGCGGTGAACCCGATTGGCACTATGTTAAAGATATGACTGCTATCACAGCCGATACGTTGATGAAATCTTTTAGCAAAAAGGGACGTCCCCTTGTTAAAAAGTCTAAAACTTTTGGTACCAAAGTCTTTAAGCTCAGTCGGGAAGAACTTCCTATTTTCAAGGAAATCACTTCTTCAACCTCAGATCGTCGCGACTATACCGACAAACCCCTAGATTATTACCAAGATTTCTTCGATAGCTGGAGGGATAAGGCAGAATTCATGGTTGCTAGCATCAATTTTCAGGATTATCTAGACCATCTACAAAAAGATCAGGATAAACTGGGACAAAAAATTACCAAGCTCAAAACTGATCTTGAAAAGAATCCTCATTCGGAAAAGAAACAAAACCAGCTGCGAGAGTTCTCCAGTCAATACGACACTTTTCAAGTACGTAAGGATGAGGCTAAGCAGCTGATTCAACAGCATGGTCAAGAGGATGTCATCCTAGCAGGCAGTCTTTTTGTCTATACTAAGCAGGAAGCTATTTATCTCTTTAGCGGTTCCTATACAGAATTTAATAAATTCTATGCACCAGCTCTATTGCAAGAGTATGTCATGTTGGAAGCCATCAAGCGAGAAATTCCAACTTATAACTTCCTTGGTATCCAAGGTATCTTTGACAACAGTGATGGTGTCTTGCGCTTCAAGCAAAATTTCAATGGCTACATTACCCGCAAGATGGGAACTTTCCGTTATTATCCCAACCCTCTGAAATACAAGTTACTCAATACTGTGAAAAAATTATTGAGACGCTAATAGAAAAAAACCAGTTATCTAACACGACCTTGCTTAGGTTGATAAAAAATCAACTCTTAGGCCTATCAAAGAACTGGTTTCTTTTTATACCTTTTATCTTAATTGCTCACAATATAAAAAGACCCCTGATAGCGTAAATCTAGGGTCTTAGACAGTTTATTGTAAATTATTTTACAAAATCAAGAAGGGCAAGGAAGCTGTCAGCTTCAAGTGAAGCACCACCAACAAGGGCGCCATCAACATTTTCTTTAGCCATGTATTCAGCAATATTTTCAGGTTTTACAGAACCACCGTATTGGATACGAACAGCTTGAGCAACTTCTGCACCATACAATTTTTCAACTGTTGAACGAACAACACCACAGATCTCATCAGCAATGTTAGCATCAGCTGATTTACCAGTACCAATAGCCCAGATTGGTTCATAAGCAATAACCAAGTTTGACACTTGTTCTGCTGTCAAATCTTTAAGGTCAGCAGTGATTTGTCCTTCAATCCATTCTGCTGTTTTACCAGCTTCGTATGTTTCAAGAGATTCACCACAGCAAAGGATTGGAGTCATATTGTGCTTGAAGATAGCATGCGCTTTCTTGTTGATTTCTTCATCTGTTTCATGGAAGTAATCACGGCGTTCTGAATGACCGATGATAACATACTCAACACCGAGAGCTTCAAGAGCAGCTGGACTTGTTTCGCCAGTAAAGGCACCAAAGTCTTCCCAGTAACAATTTTGAGCTGAAACTTGCAATTCCGTATCTTTAACACCTTTTTTCATTCCTTCAAGGAAGAGTGCAGGAGAACCGATGACAGTGTCAACAAGCTCGTTTGAAGGAATATTATTTTTAACAGCAGTAACAAATTCACGAGCTTCAGCAGCTGTTTTGTTCATTTTCCAGTTTCCGGCGATAATTGGTTTACGTGACATTTCACATACCTCTTCTATATTTTATTTACTTTTTCATTTTATCATAAATTACAAGTCTTTTAAAGGTTTTGTCGGATTTTCTAAAGAACTTATCTTCAATAAATAGTGGAAAGCTCAGCGCTTGAATTTTATCAAAAATAGCTGTATTCCTTGGTTTTTTCTAACCTAAATATCAACAACTATGCTATACTAGGTTTTGCCAAAATAAGAAAAGGAGATTGAAGCTTGGCCAAAAAGAAACGTTTTAACAAGTTGAACAAACTTTTCAAAGTCAGCAAACAAAAGCGTAAATCATTGATTCTGACCTTCTTTTTAATCGCTGCCGTTTTCATCTTTTGTACCTATGGTTTTCTGACGCGTATTAATCAGAATACTCACACATCTCCTAAACTAGGAAAAAATGAGAGTGTCGCCACTCTTTATTTCATCAATAAAATTGGCGAAGATGCTCGCTCCATCTCTCAAGAAAATGATCTCTACGCTTCAGTTATGATTGCTCAAGCTGTGCTAGAAAGCAGATATGGAACTTCTAAGCTAGCTTCTGAGCCCAACTACAATCTATTTGGAATCAAAGGAGATTATCAAGGTAATTCCGCTACCTTTCAGACTTGGGAAGATGATGGTAAAGGCCACACCTACACGATAGACGCTCAATTTAGAAAATATCCCTCCTACACTGAATCACTGGAAGACTATGCTGATATCCTCAGCAAAAATATCTATTCCAAGGCTCGAAAATCAAAGGCTGATAGTTACAAAGAAGCAACCCAGGCCTTAACTGGCCTCTATGCTACCGATACTGACTACAATACCAAATTGAACCAACTCATCAAGCTCTATCACCTTGCCGACTATGACCGGCCCCTTGACCCCTATAAACCGGGACTCATCTATAATATCTACCGTCATCGTTATACCAGTGTCAATATGCTTGAAAATGACAATCTCTGGGCCAAACAACAAATTGAAAACTAAGCACACTCATATTAATTACCAAAAGAGCAGAGAACATAGTTTCTACTTTAAAATTCTCTGCTCTTCTATATTTAGCTAAGTTAGGTGAACATGCACATAGTCAATACAAATGCTTCTTAAAATCTACGATTAAACTTTCAAATTTTTTAAGTTTTATAAAGAATATTTTGAGCTAGTATCGCTGTTATTTTAGTAGCAACACTCGGAGGATTTTTTTCTCTGCAATAATTTGGCTAAACTATCAGTCAATTTCAAGCTCTTAAAATTGCTTATGAGGATGCTGCATTTCTAAAAATGATATGATACATTACCGCATAAAAAAGAGCGCCAAGTTTTAAAAACAACTTATGATGCTAAATTGATTACAACCCTTGATGCCTCAAATGTATCTATTCTTGAACAAGATTCTGATAGTAAGAGCGGCAAGGTAAACCCTTCTTTCTCCTCCTCAGACACTGGTTTTAGACATTTTCAACAGAAAAAGAGCTCTAACTAATTTTTTAGACTATCGGTGAAGATAATCCACTTGCTGACGCTAGCCTAGAAAAAGCTGCTGTCAGCCAGCTAACCGTTCAAACTAATGTCGAAAATAGGAAATCTGTTTACAAAGTTGAATTCAAAAATCAAGCTTCTGGATTGGAAGACGACTGTACAATCGCTACTGATACAAAAGACATTATTGAGAAATCAGGTAATCTTATTGCTGATTAAGCTATTTAAAGTGTAATATCGTACGAACCACCGGCTGAGTTGATGATTTTATCACTTTTTGTTAGTATAAACTAATTTGAAGTAATAAAAGAGGTGGGGACAAAAATCGCTAAATTGTGATAAAATCGCAATTTCGATTTTATCGTCCTGCCTTTTTCTGCACAATTGATCAGGGGCCGCTATCACTTGCCTAGCAAGGGGTAAGGACTACCAAACAATCCTTTCGTTAATCTGGTAAAGCTAGAGCAAAGTCATAACCACCCGTGAAAACGGGTGGCTTGTACACCGGCTATAAGCCGTTTCTCTCCAGCGACGTCT
>NZ_JBHSAC010000072.1:0-6341 GCF_042649885.1 Streptococcus dentapri
GGGATTTAGCGGTATACTGTAAGTGGCTCATTAGGACTACCTCCTGTTTGTTTTGTCACTTACAGTATAGTCCTTTTGGGCTTTTTATTGTCGTTGAAAATCAACTAGCACCACGAGTATGATATAATATTAACGTTATGGAAAATTCAAATATTACACAAATTGCTCATCTTATGGGCATTAAGACGTCACAAATCAAAGCGGTCTTAGACCTAACTGATGAAGGTAACACGATTCCCTTTATTGCTCGTTATCGTAAAGAGAAAACGGGCAATTTAGATGAAGTTCTCATCAAGTCTATTATTGATACAGATAAGACTTTGACAGCTTTATCTGAGCGTAAGGCAACAGTTTTGACTAAAATTGAAGAGCAAGGAAAACTGACACCAGAACTTCAGGCAGCGATTAACTCAGCTAATAAATTAGCAGAAGTGGAAGAATTGTATCTTCCGTACAAGGAGAAACGCCGTACCAAGGCAACTATCGCCCGCGAAGCAGGTCTAGTTGATTTGACTCGTCTCATTTTACAAAATGTCCCCAACTTGGAAGCGGAAGCTGAAAAATTTATCAGTGAAGCTTTCCCGACGACAGATAAGGCTTTGGCTGGGGCGGTTGATATCCTAATAGAAGTTCTGTCAGAAGATAATCGTCTACGTTCTTGGACTTATAATGAAATTTGGCAGTATAGCTTTATAAAGTCCAATCTTAAAGATGAGTCTCTGGATGAAAAACAAATTTTCCAAATCTATTATGATTTTTTAGAAAAAGTATCGGATATTCAAGGCTACCGTATGCTAGCTCTCAACCGTGGTGAGAAACTAGGCATTCTCAAGGTCTATTTTGAACATCACATTGATAAAATTATCCGCTTTTATGAAGCACGTTTTAAGCAGAAAAATGCCTATATTGATGAAGCCATTGACAAGGCGGCCAAGACCAAGATTATTCCGGCTATGGAACGTCGTATTCGTACGGAATTGACTGAGTCTGCCGAGGATGGCGCTATTAGTCTCTTTTCTGATAATTTACGTCATCTGCTTTTAGTTTCGCCTCTTAAAGGAAAAATGGTACTGGGATTTGATCCCGCTTTTCGGACAGGGGCAAAATTAGCAGTTGTAGACCAAACAGGTAAGCTACTGACAACTCAGGTGATCTATCCTGTTGCCCCAGCTAGTCAGGCTAAAATTGCAAAATCCAAAGAAGAATTAGCTGACTTGCTCCGTACCTATCATGTTGAAATCATTGCTATTGGCAATGGGACGGCTAGCCGTGAAAGCGAGGCCTTTGTGGCAGATATTCTCAAGGATTTTCCAGATGTCTCTTATGTTATTGTCAATGAAAGTGGAGCTTCGGTGTATTCGGCTTCGGAATTGGCCCGCCAAGAATTCCCTGACTTGACGGTTGAGAAACGCTCGGCAATTTCTATTGCCCGTCGTCTTCAGGATCCGCTGGCAGAGCTGGTTAAAATCGCCCCTAAATCTATCGGTGTTGGACAATACCAACATGATGTTAGTCAGAAGAAACTAAATGAGAAACTTGACTTTGTCGTAGAAACTGTAGTAAACCAAGTCGGAGTCAATGTTAATACGGCCAGCCCAGCCCTGTTATCACATGTGTCCGGGCTCAATAAGACCATCTCAGAAAATATTGTCAAGTTTCGTGAAGAAAATGGTCGCCTGACATCGCGTGCTCAACTTAAGAAGGTTCCTCGTTTGGGAGATAAAGCTTTTGAACAGGCGGCTGGTTTCTTACGGATTCCAAATGCTGAAAATATCTTGGATAATACAGGTGTTCACCCGGAGAGCTATTCAGCTGTGGAGGAACTCTTTAGTCATCTAGCTATTGAAGAGTTGGATGATGAGGCTAAGAAAAAACTATCAGAAGTGGATACCAAGACTATGGCAGCAGAATTGGGCTTGGGTCAAGAGACTCTCAAAGATATTATCGCTGACTTACTCAAACCAGGACGTGACTTACGTGATGAGTTTGAGGCGCCTGTTTTGAGACAGGATGTGCTGGATTTGAAAGATTTACAGCTAGGACAAAAGCTGGAAGGAACTATTCGTAATGTTGTGGACTTTGGTGCCTTTGTGGATGTCGGTCTCCATGAGGATGGACTCATCCATATTTCAGAAATGTCCACTCAATTTGTTAAACACCCTAGTCAGGTAGTAGCTGTTGGGGATATCGTGACGGTTTGGGTATCAAAAGTTGATTTAGAACGTGAAAAACTTAATCTTTCCTTGGTGGCACCTCATGAATCTCACTGATTATGTCAAGGAAGTTTCGCTTGCGGACTTTGGAAAGCCTTTTAAACATCAGGCTGTCTGGAATTATCGTTTGCGTTCAACGGGAGGGCGTTTCTTTCCTAAGGATGGTCACTTGGATTTTAATCCTAGACTCTATGATGAAAAAGGATTAGACATTTTTAGAAAGATTGTCAGGCATGAACTTTGTCACTACCATCTTTACTTTGCTGGTAGAGGCTACAAACACAGGGATCAGGACTTCAAACAGCTTTTGAATAAGGTTGATGGTCTGCGCTATGCTCCAATATTGACTCAAAAATCTTTTCTCTATCTCTATCAATGCCAAAGTTGCGGTCAGTTTTACCCAAGACAGCGTCGCTTAGATTTACGGAAATTTAGCTGTGGTTGCTGTTTTGGAGGTCTACAATTAGTGGATTCCCACAAGATTGAAAATCAGCCCTAGGACTGATTTTCTTTTTAAGAGATATGGTTTATACTAGTAATATAAATGAGGGTTGGTAGTGATAATAACAGGAATCTGACCGACCGTAGCTTAGGAAGCGAGGAAACCATGGTGTCAAATTTGTATAAAAAACGGCAAGGAAAAATGCTTTGTGGTGTTATGGCAGGAATATCAGAAAAATTTGGTTGGGACGTAACCTTAGTTCGGATCTTATTTGCGGTTTTCACATATTTTTCAGTCGGTTTCGGACTTTTCCTTTATATTCTTTTAGCCGTGCTACTTCCTTATAAAGAAGATGAAGATAGCAATAGATACGGTACAGGTCCTCGCCATCGTAAAGAGGCAGAAATTGTAGATGATGATAAGGACTGGTTCTTTTAATATTAGAGTTGCCTTGGATAGCTATCCAAGGCAATTTTTATAGACAGGTCCTTTTATATTTATGGTATAATAGGGGCATTAAGTAGAAATGAGAGAAGCTTATGACCGTTACGGTTGACATGTTGGCTAAAAAAGTAAAATTAGAGCCAGTTTATACAACACCAGAACTTCTAAAACAAGAGATTATAACGTCGGATATTTCACGTCCAGGCCTTGAAATGACCGGCTATTTTGATTATTATTCCCCTGAACGTGTGCAGTTGATTGGGATGAAAGAGTGGTCCTATATGATGGCCATGACCTCTCACAATCGCTATTCTGTTCTGCGTGCGATGTTTAGGCCTGAAACCCCTGCACTGATTGTGGCGCGCGATTTAGCGATTCCTAAGGAATTGCTAGAAGCGGCTAAGGAGGGTGGGACACCGATTTTTCAAGCCCATCAAGCGACCTCCAGCATTTCAGGTGAGATTTCTTGGTACCTCAATTCTTGCCTAGCAGAACGCACTAGTGTTCATGGAGTTTTGGTCGATATTTATGGTATGGGTGTCCTCATTCAAGGAACTTCAGGTATTGGTAAGAGTGAAACCGGCTTAGAGCTTGTTAAAAGAGGTCACCGTTTAGTAGCAGATGATCGTGTTGATATCTATGCCAAAGATGAAGAAACGCTGTGGGGTGAGCCAGCTGAGGTCCTGCGCCACCTTTTAGAAATTCGTGGTGTCGGTATTATCGATATCATGAGTCTTTATGGGGCTAGTGCTGTTCGTAATTCTTCTCAGGTACAGTTATCTATCTATCTTGAAAACTTTGAAAAAGGTAAGGAGTTTGATCGTCTGGGAAACGGTAATGAAGAAATCGAACTGCAGGGCGTTAAAATTCCATGTGTGCGTATTCCAGTTAAAACAGGACGTAATGTTTCGGTTGTTATCGAAGCCGCTGCTATGAACCAGCGCGCCAAGCAAATGGGATTTGATGCGACCAAGACCTTTGAAGAGCGTTTGTCGGCTTTGATAAAACAGAATGGTAATGGTTCCAATTAATGAATCCGATTGCTTTTCAGTTAGGTCCTTTCTCAATTCGCTGGTATGCCATTTGTATCGTTACGGGTATGATTTTAGCTATATGGCTAGCCATGCGAGAAGCTCCTCGTAAGGGGCTGACATCAGATGATATCTTAGATTTTATTTTGATTGCCTTCCCAGTAGCTATTGTGGGGGCTAGACTCTATTACGTTGTCTTTAACTGGGATTATTATGCTAAAAATCCCGGAGAAATTCTGGCTATCTGGCAAGGTGGGATTGCCATCTATGGTGCTCTACTGGCTGGAGCCCTTTGTCTCTTACTTTTTTCCTATCGTCGCCAGCTCAATACCTACGATTTTTTGGATATTGCTGCGCCGGGAGTGATGCTTGCTCAGGCCATTGGTCGCTGGGGGAATTTTGTCAACCAGGAGGCCTATGGTAGGGCAATAAAATCCCTCAATTACCTGCCTGATTTCATCCAAAAGCAGATGTATATTGATGGCAGTTATCGTGTACCCACCTTCCTTTACGAATCCCTTTGGAATTTACTGGGATTTATCATTATAATGAGTTTGCGCCATCGTCCTAAATTATTACGCCGTGGTGAGGTAGCTTGGTTTTACTTCATCTGGTATGGTTGTGGGCGCTTTGTTATCGAGGGTATGCGAACCGACAGTTTGATGTTGGGCAGCCTGCGAGTATCTCAGTGGCTATCAATCATTTTAGTGGTAGTTGGAGTAGCGATGTCCGTCTATGGTCGACAAAATGGGGAACAGCCATTTTATCAAGAAAAATAAAAATTAGAAGTATAGGAGAATTTCATGGTAGGAATTGCAATGTTAATTATAGCTCTGGCTTTCGTAGTCTTGGTCATTTATTTATCTATCGTTTTGCACAAGGTTTCAGGAACGGTAGATGAAACCAAACGTAGCTTGTCTTTATTGACTGCGGATGTTGATGTGACACTTCATCAAACCAATGACTTGATTGCTAAGGCCAATGTTTTGATTGATGACATCAATGGTAAGGCAGCTACTATTGATCCCTTATTTGAAGTGGTCGCTGATTTGTCAGTCAGTGTTTCTGATCTCAATACACAGGCAAGGGATCTTGGTAAAAAAGCGTCTAATGTTGGTTCTAATGCTGCTAAGGCCGGTACGGCTGTAACAGCATTACGTTTCGTCAGCAAGTTCTTTAGGAGTAAAAAGGAGGAGTAAGCATGGGTAAATTAGTGAAAACTTTTGTTGTTAGTACAGCTGTAGGGGCTGCGGCAGGCTATTTTCTGTTAACAGATAAGGGTAAAGAGGTTAAGAAAAAAGCTATTGATTTAGTTAATGATTATAAGGACAATTCAGAAGCCTACAATCAAGCTGCCAAGGAAAAGGCTGGTGAATATAGGGACTTAGCCCTCAATACTTTTCATAACTATAAGGAAAAATTTGAAACGGGTGAATTGACTAAGGAAGATATCTTCGAAACTGTCAAAGAAAAGGCTGCCCAAGCCAATGAATTTGCTAATGAAAAAGCGGTTGTCGTTAAAGATAAATTGTCCAAGATTAAAGAAGAGCCAGGACAAGTTACTCAAGCAGAGGTCGATGACATCGTTATTGATTATTCTGAGTCAAACAACAATGATTAAATAGAAGCTTCTTAATAGCTTCTTTTTTGTGTCCTCAAAAAAAGTCTAAACCTTGAGCTCTTCTTTGAAGACTATGAGGTTTAGACTTTTTATTTTTTCATTGAAAGGATGAAGGTTGAAATCGTTGATGTAATAGCTATACCTAATAAGATTGCCAAAGCAAAGGAGGTAATCGTTCCTAGACCTAGTGTCAAGAAAAGGAAGGTAAGGAGTACTGCCGAAACACAAAAGAGCGAGATGCGAACGAAGAAAAGAAGTTCTCGCAGCTTAGCGCTCTGTGTATCAATTTCATAGAACTCTTGATATTTTGGCTCTTCTTGGTTCGCCTGAATGTTATCTTGACTGTCATAGTGGTCAAAATCATGTTGCTGACGTTGAGCTGACATAATTGCCTCCCTTCATTAAATTTCCAGATTATATTTAAATTTTATAGTACTTATTGTAACATAAAATAGTGGGCTTGTCATTATTTCATTAACAGCATCAAAAAATTTTCTGAAAATTTTTTCTATATTTGAGATACTCGTGGTGCTAGTTAATTTCAAAATATCTCAAATTATAAGCCAGTATGATTTGTTCGATTCTCAATT
>NZ_JBHSAC010000073.1:0-23338 GCF_042649885.1 Streptococcus dentapri
AGACGTCGCTGGAGAGAAACGGCTTATAGCCGGTGTACAAGCCACCCGTTTTCACGGGTGGTTATGACTGAGAGCTCCTCCACTCTTTTTCTTTATTCATGCTATAATAGAAATACTATGACAGATAAGAAAGTTGAAAAAAAATATGCAGTCGTTGATTTAGAAGCAACTAGTGCCTCGGCGACTGCCCAAATTATTCAGGTGGGCATTGTCATTATTGAACAAGGAAAAATTGTTCAAACCTATGAGACGGATGTCAATCCGCATGAATCTTTAACGAAGCATATTACTGATTTAACAGGAATTACAGATGAACAGTTGTCGAAAGCTCCTGATTTTTCTGAAGTTGCAAGTCCTATCTTTGAACTGATTAAGGACTGTATTTTTGTTGCTCATAATGTTAAGTTTGACGCCAATCTTCTTGCCGAGCATCTTTTTTTTAATGGTTATGAACTGCGGACACCGCGTGTTGATACAGTGGAATTATCTCAAGTTTTTTATCCTACCATGGAACGCTATCGTCTGTCCGATTTATCGTTGAATTTGAAGTTGAACTTAGAGCATGCTCATACAGCGATTGCTGATGCTTATGCTACGGCTGAGTTGCTGCTTAAATTACGAGAAAAGATTGCCAATCTCCCTAAACTGACAGTAGAAAATATTCTGGCCTATGCCGATAACCTCTTGTTTGAATCTCGCTTGGTTATTGATGAGGTTTTTTCTCAAATGTCTCCTGAACTTCCCAAAGGCTTTGTAGAGGTGCATAATCTAGTCGTTAAAAAACCAGAACCTCTGTTATCAGAGCGTCATCTGGCGGCCGATTTTACAAGAAATTTAGCCTTGCTAGATTTAGATGAGCGCCCTGCCCAGCTAGCCTTTGCTGGAAAAATTGCTGAGTGCTATGATGATCCAAGGCCTGTGTTCATTCAGGGGCAAGCTGGTATTGGTAAAACCTATGGCTATCTTTTGCCTCTCTTGAGTAAGGTACAGGACCAAAAAATCATCGTGACAGTACCGACAAAGGCCTTGCAAGATCAAATTATGAATCAAGAAGGCAGACGCTTGGCAGAAGTTTTTCATATCAATTGTCACAGTCTTAAAAGTCCTCAAAACTATATCAAGTTAGACAATTTCGCTGCAAGTTTGGAGAGGGAAGACAAGAATCGTTTGGTTAATCGTTATAAAATGAAACTTCTTGTTTGGTTGACTCAAACAAGGACAGGGAGTTTAGACGAAATTAGACAAAAGCAGCGTTTCGAGGCCTATTTTGATGAAATTAGACATGATGGTAATCTCAGTAATAAGTCGGCTTTCTGGGATATTGATTTTTGGAATCTCAGCTATGAGCGCTCCAAGTCCTGTCGTGTCTTAGTCACTAACCATGCTTATTTTCTTACGAGAATAGAAGATGACAAAGATTTCATCAAGGGACATATTTTAGTTGTTGACGAGGCGCAGAAGCTTTTTTTAAATTTGGAGCAGTTTTCTCGTAGACAAGTCAAACTCAATCCTATCATGAAAAGCCTGCACGAACTTTTAGAAAAACCTGCTAATCATCTGCAAAAACGTATTTTGGAAAGTCTACAATTTGAACTTTCTAATCTAATTGTTCAATTTTACCAAAATAATCAGAAGATCATTCCTAAACATCAGGTTGAAAAAATTCGGCAGGATTTGCTAGAAGTCAATTCTTCAGATTTTTTAGAGCTCAAAGAAGCCCTTGCCCCTGTTTTTTCAGACTTTTGGCTGAGTCAAGAATGGTCTCAGGAACACCGTCTTACCGATTTAAACAGTGCCCGTTCAGATCTTATGACACTCAGTAACTTCCTACCTGAGACAGCCAAGTCTTATTTTGTCTCTGCCACCTTGGATATTAGTGATCGAGTTTCCTTGCCAAACTTACTAGGATTTGAGGATTATGATTTCATTCGTCTACCACAGGAAGCTACTCAGGGTCAGACAATTTGGCTAGATTCCTCTATGCCCAACATCCCTAGTCTATCATCTCAAGACTATGCCAGCATTTTAAGCGATAAAGTTAAGAAACTTAGGCAATTAAGACAGCCTATATTGGTTCTATTTACGGCCAAAGAGATTATGTTTTCGGTGTCAGAGTTGTTGGATGAAGCTCATATTAATCATCTCTGTCAGCATAAAAATGGTCATGCAGCTAATATTAAGAATCGTTTTGATAAGGGAGAAAGTTCAATTCTACTGGGGACAGGAGCCTTTTGGGAAGGTGTTGATTTTGCCAATCAGGATAGACTGATTGAGGTTATTACCCGTCTCCCCTTTGATAATCCTCAAGAACACTTCACTAAAAAGCTTAAACGTCAGCTAAGCTTGGCCGGTAAAAAACCTTTTTACGATTACAGCTTACCTGTTACTGTTTTGCGGTTGAAACAAGCAATTGGACGCAGTAAACGTAAGGAGTACCAACGCTCAGCTGTGGTCATTTTAGATAATCGTATTCTGAGCAAGTCCTATGGTCCGTTAATCTATCAATCACTCAATCAAGAATTTCCTTTGAAGGTCCAAAATTTTGATAGAATATTATCCGAAATGGCGCAATTTTTCAAAAATATTTGATATAATAAGAAACATCAATGTAAGAAAAGGTTGGTTGCATGAAAAAAACCAAAAACAAGCCTTTTTGGCTATATTTTATAGGAGTTTTTTTGGTTCTCATTGCTCTGTCAGCCGGTATTTATGCCTTCTTTGTGGCAGCTGTTAGACCGCATCAAGAAGCTGAGAAGCAAGCGATTAAGACAGCTAAGGAGTATGTGGATTTTGCTTCGGTTACTGATTTTCAACAGTACAATGGCAAAGAAGTCTTCTACACTGTCTTTGGTAAAAATGATGCGGGTGAGCAGCTTATGGTTGCCATCAGTAAAAAGCATCAGGGACAAGTTTACATCTATAAGGATGACCAAGGCATTAGTGCTAGGCAAGCTGAGGCAGTTGCTAAAAAAGAAGGAGCTCATAAGGTTGAGCAGATCACCTTTGGTATAGTCAATGGCAGTGCTATATGGGAAGTACATGCGGATAGTGCTTACTATCTGATTGATTTTGAAACGGGTCAGTTCATTAAGAAGGAGGGACTATGACTTACTTATCAAATCGCGTATTGACAATGGAAGAAAGTGTCACTTTAGCAGCGGGAGCGAGGGCTAAAGAGCTAAAGGCACAAGGACGAGATATTCTGAGTTTGACTTTGGGTGAGCCTGACTTTGTTACGCCTAAGAATATCCAAGATGCAGCTATCAAAGCCATTCAAAGCGGTAAGGCCTCTTTCTATACAGTTGCTTCCGGCTTGCCGGAGTTGAAAGATGCCATCAATAGTTACATGGAAAAGTTCTATGGTTATTCTGTCGATCGCAATCAGATTGTAGCAGCAACGGGGGGTAAATATGTTCTTTATGCCTTCTTTATGGCTGTTCTCAATCCTGATGATGAGGTTATTATCCCAACGCCTTATTGGGTATCTTATGCTGACCAAGTCAAAATGGCTCAGGGGCAACCGGTCTTTGTCCAAGCGCGTGAAGAAAATGATTTTAAGGTGACAGCCCAACAGTTAGAAACTGTTCGGACAGAAAAAACAAAGGTGCTTTTGCTTAACACACCATCCAATCCAACCGGTATGATTTATACAGCAGCAGAGCTGCAAGCGCTTGGTGACTGGGCAGTGGCTAATGATATTCTGATTTTGGCTGATGATATCTATGGACGCTTGGTTTACAACGGGGCAGCTTTCACACCGATTTCAACCCTGTCAGAAGCTATTCGCAAACAGACCATTGTTATTAATGGTGTGGCTAAGTCTTATGCCATGACTGGTTGGCGCGTGGGCTTTGCTGTGGGGAATCCAGAGATTATTGCTGCCATGTCTAAGATTATTGGCCAGACGACTTCTAATCTGACGACCGTATCTCAATATGCTGCTATTGAGGCCTTCACGGGTGATCAATCAGCTGTTGAAACCATGCGTCAGGCCTTTGAAGAGCGTTTGAATACTATTTATCCACTCTTGAATGCTATTCCGGGCTTTGAAGTCATTAAACCTCAGGGGGCTTTCTATCTTTTTCCTAATGTCAAAAAAGCGATGGAGATGAAGGGTTATACTGACGTTACCGAATTTACAACAGCGATTTTGAATGAGACAGGTATTGCTCTGGTAACTGGTGCTGGTTTTGGTGCTCCCGAGAATGTTCGCCTAAGCTATGCAACAGATATGGATACACTCAAGGAAGCTGTGGATCGTCTCCAAGCCTTTATGCTAGATTAAAAATAAGAAAAAATAGAAAAGAGATTTTATGTCAAAAGATTACATCTCAATTATTGATGTTAAAAACCACGTAGGCCAAGAAGTAACTATCGGGGCCTGGGTCGCTAATAAATCAGGTAAAGGAAAGTTGGCCTTCCTCCAATTACGTGATGGAACTGCCTTTTTCCAAGCGGTGGCCTTTAAGCCAAATTTGATTGAGAAATACGGCGAAGAAGAAGGTTTGGCTAAATTTGATACCATCAAGCACCTCAATCAAGAGACATCTGTTTATGTAACAGGGATTGTTAAAGAAGATGAGCGTTCAAAATTTGGTTATGAATTAGATGTGACCGATCTTGAAATCATAGGCCAATCTCAAGATTATCCGATTACGCCCAAAGAGCATGGAACTGATTTCTTGATGGACAATCGCCATCTCTGGTTGCGTTCACGTAAACAAATGGCGGTCATGCAAGTCCGTAATGCCATCATCTATGCAACTTATGAGTTTTTTGATCAAAATGGTTTTATCAAATTTGATAGTCCGATTCTGTCAGGAAACGCTGCTGAAAATACGACAGAGCTCTTTGAAACAGATTACTTTGGCAATCCTGCTTTCTTGAGTCAATCTGGCCAGCTCTATCTTGAAGCAGGTGCTATGGCACTGGGTCGCGTCTTTGACTTTGGACCAGTTTTTCGTTCGGAGAAGTCTAAAACACGTCGTCATTTGACAGAGTTTTGGATGATGGATGCCGAGTATGCTTTCCTATCACATGCCCAATCTCTTGATTTACAAGAAGCCTATGTAAAGGCCTTGATTCAGGGGGTGCTTGAGCGTGCACCGCAGGCGCTTGAGATTTTGGAGCGTGATATCGATGCTCTCAAGCGTTATATTGACCAACCTTTCAAACGTGTTTCTTATGATGATGCTATCACACTTTTGCAGGAGCATGAAGTAGATGACGATACAGATTATGAACATATTGATCATGGTGATGATTTTGGTTCGCCACATGAGACTTGGATTTCCAACTATTTTGGCGTGCCAACTTTCGTGGTTAACTACCCAGCCGCCTTTAAGGCCTTTTACATGAAACCTGTACCGGGCAATCCGGACCGTGTCCTCTGTGCTGATTTGTTGGCACCAGAAGGTTATGGTGAAATTATCGGTGGTTCAGAACGTGAAACAGACTATGATAAGCTCCTTGATAAAATTAAAGAAAATGGCCTAAATCCAGCTGATTATGAGTTCTATCTCGATCTTCGTAAATACGGCAGTGTACCGCACTGTGGTTTTGGTCTTGGACTAGAACGAATGGTAACCTTTGTAGCAGGGACCAAACACATTCGTGAAGCCATTCCATTCCCACGGATGTTACATCGTATTAAACCATAGAGGAGAATTGATGGAAGTGTGCGTTTAACACCTAAAACTGGAATCTATGCAATTGCCAATGAAGTCTATATATCAATGGTGAAAAAGTTGGAATCTTATTTCCTAAAGAAAGTAAGGAATTTGTTATTTTTGCAGTCAGGTGAATGTTGAAGTTGGATTTTAAGCGAAAAAAGAATCAGACCTCATCAAAGCCAAGTCTGGTAAAGAATGGATTATAAGATTAAGAGGCGGTGGCGTATTTTTGATTATTTTATGATCCTAACTTGGGAATTAGAAGTAAAACATTGCTAAAAGATACTCAATCGAGTGTCTTTTTAGTTGCATTTTCCTTGTTTATTATCCGAATTTATTATGCTGAAATCGGTCGGATAGTTAGGTGGAGTCTGTTTTAGTTTTCTCAATATTTTGTTATAATGAAGTTATCTTAATCACGGAGGGGATTTTTATGGTAAAAACAATTCACACTGACAAAGCACCTGCTGCTATAGGACCTTATGTCCAAGCTAAACAAGTTGGCGATTTTCTATTTGCATCTGGTCAGGTTCCTTTGTCCCCTGAGACAGGAGAGGTCATTGGAACAACTATTCAAGAACAGACTGAGCAGGTCCTCAAAAATATTACAGCTATTTTAGCAGAAGCAGATACGGATTTTGATCATGTGGTCAAAACAACTTGCTTTTTGAGTGATATAAATGACTTCGTTCCTTTCAACGAAGTCTATGCTGCGGCCTTTAAGGCAGAATTTCCAGCTCGTTCTGCTGTAGAAGTTGCTCGCTTACCTAAGGATGTTAAAATTGAAATAGAAGTTATTGCCTATCTTAAGTAAAGAATAGATAGCATAAGAGGTTGTAGCCTGCCACTGTCTCTAAGATTAAGAGACAAGTCTGACTAGGCTCTTTTTATTTGTCTCAAGGGCTCTTTAAATGATAATTAGTTGCCTGGCTAGCATTTGTGCTATAATAAGGGATAGAAAGAAGGTATGTGTATGCTTGAAGACAAACTCGTTTTTGATGCTCTGACTCAGCAACCCTGCCATTTAACTGATGGGGTCTTTTTATCGGAAATTGGCAGTAGACTGAGACAATTAATCAAACGGGATTATCCCAATCTGAAAGATGATGACTTCATTAGCAATCAAAACTTGTTAGCCTATCGTTTAGAATTTCTCGATCTAACGATTGAACGTGCTCAAACTAAAAATGATTATATTAGGGAGACCGTTTATGACGTAACTAAAAATAAGCAATATGAAACATTGGATGTTCAAGAAGCTTGGGACCGTAAAATAACATTTGGTCAGAAGATAGCCGATGACGTTGCACGTTTCGGCGGTTCATGGACCTTCATTATCAGTTTTATCCTATTTATGGCTGTTTGGATGGCTCTTAATGTCATCCAACCCTTTGGAATTCGTTTTGATGCCTATCCTTTTATCCTCTTGAATTTGACTTTATCAACTGTAGCTGCTATTCAGGCGCCCTTGATTATGATGAGCCAGAACCGTGCTTCGGATTACGATCGCCTACAGGCTAAAAATGATTTTAATGTTAATAAAAAATCAGAAGAGGGCGTTCGTCTCCTACACACTAAGTTGGACCATTTGGTTCAGCAAGATCAATCGGACTTAATGGAGGTTCAGAGATTGCAAACGGAAATGCTGGCTTCAATAACCCAGCAATTGGATCATTTACAGAAAACGAATCATAAACTTATTGCAGAATTAGAAGGGAGAGAAAATATATGACAAACCCTGTTAATTTAGTCATTGTAACGGGTATGAGTGGTGCTGGTAAGACAGTTGCTATCCAATCTTTTGAAGATATGGGCTACTTCACCGTTGATAATATGCCCCCGGCTCTGGTACCAAAATTTATGGAATTATTGAGTCAAAATGCCGAAAATGACAAAGTTGCTCTAGTTGTAGACATGCGCAGTCGTCTGTTTTTTAAGGAAATCAATTCCATATTGGATAAACTGGAAAGCAATTCAGCTATTAATGTTAAGATTTTATTCTTAGATGCTACCGATGGTGAATTGGTGGCTCGCTATAAGGAAACACGTCGCAGCCATCCCCTTGCTGTTACTGGACGTATCATGGAAGGGATTAAGTTAGAGCGCGAACTGCTATCTCCTCTTAAAAGTGTCAGTCAAAATGTTGTGGACACCACTGAACTGACACCACGTCAGCTGAGAAAAACAATTTCGGAACAGTTTTCATCTGATGATGACACAGCTACCTTTCATATCGAGGTGATGAGTTTTGGCTTTAAATATGGCCTTCCCTTGGATGCGGATCTTGTATTTGATTTACGCTTTTTACCAAATCCTTACTATATTCCGCAGTTGCGCAATCAAACTGGCCTGGATCAAGAGGTGGCTGATTATGTGATGAAGCAGGAGGAATCAGAAGAATTTTACAGTCATTTGCTGAGTCTGATTAAACCAATTCTGCCAGGTTATCAAAAAGAAGGCAAGGCAGTCTTGACTATTGCTCTTGGTTGTACAGGTGGCCAGCACCGCAGTGTTGCCTTTGCCCATCGTCTGGCTGATGATTTAAAAGAAGATTGGCTTGTTAATGAAAGCCACCGCGATAAAAATCGTCGCAAGGAAACGGTGAATCGTTCATGAGAAAACCCAAAATTACTGTTATTGGAGGTGGTACTGGGATTCCAGTTTTATTAAAGAGCCTCCGACATGAGAATGTTAATATTACAGCGATTGTTACGGTTGCTGACGACGGTGGATCATCGGGAGAGTTGCGTTCAGCCTTACAGTTGACCCCTCCCGGTGATTTACGCAATGTCTTAGTAGCTATGAGTGATATGCCAAAATTTTATGAGCGAATTTTTCAGTATCGTTTTAATGATGATGACGGTGCTCTGTCTGGCCACCCGTTGGGAAATCTTATCATAGCGGGTATTTCCGAAATGCAGGGATCAACTTATAATGCCATGCAGATTCTCAGTAAATTCTTCCATACAACAGGTAAGATTTATCCTGCCAGTGAAGATGCCCTGACTCTACATGCTGTCTTTCAAGATAATCATGAGGTAGTAGGTGAGTCCAGTATAGCCAATTATGAGGGAATGATTGATCATGTATTTGTGACCAATACCTATAATGACAAGCAGCCCAAGGCCAGCCGTAAGGTAGTAGAAGAAATTTTAGAAAGCGATATGATTGTCTTAGGACCAGGCTCTCTTTTCACCTCTATCTTACCTAATCTCGTTATTCCTGAAATTAAACAGGCGCTTTTGGATACCAAGGCAGAGGTAGCCTATGTATGCAATATCATGACGCAATACGGTGAGACCGAGCAGTTTTCCGATGCGGATCATGTAGCGGTTCTTAATCGTCATTTGGGCGCAGATGTTATTGATACGGTTTTAGTCAATATTGAGCCAGTTCCCAAAGACTATATGGATTCCAACAAGTTTGATGAGTATCTTGTTCAGGTAGACCATGATTTTAAAGGCTTACAAAACTTGGTGAAGCAGGTCATCTCTTCGAATTTCCTACGTTTAGAAAACGGTGGTGCTTTTCACCATGGCGAAAGAGTTGTGGAAGAGCTGATGCGTTTGACAAAAAGGAGACAGCAATGAGTTTTACGACTCAAGTCAAAGAAGAAATTCTATCATTAGCTGATGCTGACCGCAGTCAGCTTTCTGCAATCATCAAGATGTCCGGAAGCTTAGGTTTGACGAATAAAGGCTTGACTCTATCCATTATGACAGAGAATGCTAAAGTTGCTCGTCATATATACTCTCTGTTAGAAGACCTCTATGATCTTGCTCCCGATATTAGGTATCATCAGAAAACCAACCTCAAGAAGAATCGAATTTACACTGTTTTTGTCGAGGAGAAAGTTGACAGTATTCTGTCTGATTTACAGTTAGCTGATTCTTTTTTTGGTATTGAGACGGGGATTGATCAATGGGTGCTGTACGATGATGAGGCCGGCAGGACCTATCTGAGAGGGGCATTCTTAGCCAATGGCTCTATTCGTGATCCTGAGTCAGGTAAATACCAGCTGGAAATCTTTTCCATCTACCAAGATCATGCTGAGGATTTAGCTCAGCTTATGGATAAATTTATGTTAGATGCCAAGGTTATTGAGCATAAAAAAGGAGCAGTAACCTACCTGCAGAAGGCTGAAGATATCATGGACTTTCTACTTGTTATTGGAGCTGTGAAGGCTAAAAATACTTTTGAAGAAATAAAAGTGATGCGAGAGACTAGAAATGATTTGAATCGGGCTAATAATGCTGAAACGGCTAATATTGCGCGGACGGTCACTGCTAGCATGAAAACTATCAATAATATCATCAAAATTATGGAAACAAAAGGGCTGGATATTCTACCAGTAGAACTGCGTCAGGTCGCACAGATTCGTGTAGAGCATCCTGATTATTCTATCCAGCAGATTGCTGATCATTTGGAAACTCCTCTGACCAAGAGTGGTGTCAACCACCGTTTGCGGAAAATTAATAAAATTGCCGATGACCTCTAGCTTCTTTTAGACTGCAGAATATCTGATAAATAGTAGTTACAGCCCCGATATTAGGGGCTGTTTTCATATATGAGTAAATTTTTGGATAAAGGCTTGCAATAATTTTTAGATATGATATACTTAACCAGTAAACTATTTTATTAACTGGTTAAGAAAGGTTGTTTTATGAAACGAAAAAGACTGATAATCTTTGCTGCCTTACTTCTTATGGTAGGCGGCATCATTGGGGGTATTTGGTTTAGTGAAAGCAAGAAGCAGTCCTCGGGTGATATTAAAGTTGTTGCGACCTTCTACCCTATGTATGAATTTACTAAGGAAATTGTAGGAGGTGAAGGAGACGTCAGTCTTCTAATTAAGGCAGGGACTGAACCCCACGATTTTGAACCCTCCACTAAAGACGTTGCTAATATCCAAAAGGCCGATGCAGTGGTTTATGATAATGATAGTATGGAGACGTGGATTCCTCAGGTCAAAAAATCAATCGGTAAGAATAAAACCGATTTTATCGAAGCTACGAGTCAGATGGTCTTGCTGCCAGGAAGTGAAGAAGAGGACCACGACGAATCTGAAGAAGGGCACCATCATGAATATGATCCTCATGTGTGGCTTTCTCCCCACCGCGCTATTAGTCTAGTTAAGAATATCTGTGATAGCCTTTCTAAAAAATACCCTAATAAGGCTAAGATTTTTAAAAAGAATGCAGCTCTCTACATTAGCAAATTAGAAAAACTAGATAAGCAATACAGCGATGCTTTGTCATCGGCCAAGCAAACTAACTTTGTGACCCAACACGCTGCCTTTAGTTACATGGCTTTGGACTATGGTTTAAATCAGATTTATATCAATGGTTTTTCAGCAGAGAGTGAGCCTTCTGCTCAGCATTTGGCTGAACTCAGTCAGAAAGTTAAAAACTATAATATCCAATACGTTTATTTTGAAGAAAATGCTTCCTCGGCTGTTTCTGAAGCTCTGGCCAAAGAAGCTGGTGTCAAAACTCTTGTATTGAATCCTATCGAAAGTTTGACCCAAGAAGAAATGGATGCTGGAGAGAACTACTTCTCTATCATGCGTCAAAATTTAAGCAATCTTCGCAAGACGACAGATAGTGAGGGAAATCAAGAGAGCGTGGATGATAAAACAACTGAAAAAACAGTTGAAAAAGGCTATTTTGATGATGCTGATGTAACTAACCGTAAATTATCAGATTGGACAGGAAAATGGCAATCCATTTATCCTTATCTTGAAGATGGAACCTTTGATGAAGTCTGGGACTATAAGGCCAAGCTCAATAAAGATATGACGGCTAAGGAGTACAAGGACTATTATACCAAGGGCTACAAAACTGACGTTGAAGCTATTTCCATCAAGGGTGATAAAAACCAAGTAACCTTTACCCAAAATGGTAAAAAGCATAGCTATACTTATAAATATGTGGGGTATAAGATTCTAACTTACAAGAAGGGAAATCGAGGCGTTCGTTATCTATTTGAAGCAAAAGATAAGAAAGCTGGAGAATTCAAATACCTTCAGTTCAGTGATCATAATATCTCAGAAACTAAATCCAGTCATTTCCATATTTTCTGGGGAAATAGTAGTCAGGAGACTATCCTAAAGGAAATGGATAACTGGCCAACTTATTATCCTCAAAAGATGTCAGGGCATGATATAGCGCAGGATTTGGTCGCCCATAATTAACACTTGTACATAGATCTCTTTAAAAATGTTGGTGTATTATTAAAGGCAATAAAAAAACCTCCAGTGGAGGATTTTTTTATTTGAGACCGTATTTTTTGTTGAAACGGTCCACACGCCCATCTGCTTGTGTGAATTTTTGACGTCCTGTATAGAAGGGATGTGAATCCGAAGAAATTTCGACACGGATCAATGGATAAGTTTCACCTTCAAATTCTACAGTTTCATTAGATGATTTTGTAGAACCACTGAGGAACTTGTAACCAGTAGTTGTATCAAGAAATACGACTTGACGATACTCTGGATGGATATCTTTTTTCATTAGTTTAAGTTTCCTTTCTGCCATAGCTTTTTTAAGCCATAGTTTGATAACTATTCTAGTTTAACAAAGTTCAAAATATTTGGCAAGACTTTTCTACCTTTTCTTGAATATTCCTAATGAGAAGAAGCCCCAGATGTAGCATCAGTTGCTTGAGCGTTTTCGTTTCTAGCTGATGAGGAAGCCCCAGATGTAGCATCGCTACCGCCTTGAGCCATCCCAGCAGGAGCAGAACCGCCAGCTAGATGTTGTCCAGTCGCTTGCAAGTACCAATCTATCCATGGACGGAAATTAAAGACAATTTCATTGATACCAGCGTAGGAGCCATCTGGGTAATACATGGCTTGGTAATTGTGGGTGTTGACAACAGAAGAATCTGGATTTGGAACCATGGTTCGTACGTATTCCTGATTGCCATTACGTAGAGTACCAATCACCCATTCTACATTTTTCATACGTGCCGGTGGTAGTGAGTTATGGACAGTATCCATTCGGTTTCCCGATTGGGAAGGAACACGGGCCGCTAGCATGGTATCGCTATCTTGATTGTGGTTATAGTAGAGGAATTGGTTATTGTCATCTGCATAGGTCAGCTCAAATGGCATAGCCTTCAAGAACATATCAATTTGATTAACTGTCAAAATACCGTGGTCTAGTTTAACATAAGTATCACCTGATACAGCTCCTACAAGGTCTGCAGCCTTTTCAACCCAGTTCGGATCGTCAGGATCAATGCCCGAAATAGTTGTAGAAATGGCGTTGTTGACATGTAGGTCTTCTGGTTCAATTGGTTTTGGTTTTTTCAATGTTGATACGACCTCCACATATTTGACAAAATTATTAATACAGGTTTCCAAAAAGTCAACAGTTGCTGCATTAATGATATTCCCATCGTCATCAAAAGCTTCTTTGGCTTTACCCAGTAGAAATTCATTACCAGGAAGGGTATAGGCATTGATACCTGGTGCATCTAAGATCTTACGTAAATGGACTTGGGCTCGGGAAGTTCCTTGATCATAGTAAGAGGCTCCAACAATCATAACAGGTTTACTTTCAAAGGGATGTACTTCGTAAGAAAGCCACTCCAAAACACTTTTTAAGGCCGCGGTGATTGTATGATTATGTTCAGGTGTTGCAATAATAACACCATCTGCTCGAGTAATTGTATTGTATAAGAGTCTCAGCTGAAAGCTTTCTTTCCAATCTTCATCCTGATTAAACATAGGAACCTGGTCAATCTCTAAAATTTCCAGTTCGAATTTAGTTTTGAAATGCTTGCGAATGAAATATAGTAAGTCACGGTTGTAAGATTTTTCAGCATTTGAGCCAACGATTCCAACAAATTTCATGATGTGCTTTCCTCCTTATAAGTTTTCCCAATCAAAGTTTTCGGCTTCTTTTTTTAAGAGTTCCTTGGCATGTGACATTTTCTCTGCCATTTTGACAAAGATACGGAAGTCATCAAAGATAGCATCTAGTTTTTGGCTGGTTTCAATGTCATTGAGTTCTCCCTTTTGATCAAAAGCCTGAAGTGAATGTGATAGTAAGAATTCATCCGGTAGGACATTTGATTTTAATTCAGGAGCATTGAGGATTTGGCGCAACTGGAGTTGAGCGCGTGAGGAACCTAAGGTACCAAACGAAGCTCCTGTAATCATAATGGGCTTATTGAATAAAGGATAGATACCATAGGATAACCAAGCTAAAGCATTCATTAGAACGGCAGGGATGGAGTGGTCGTATTCTGGTGTACCGATAATAACCCCATCAGCTTCCTCAATCTTTTTAGCTAAATCCAAAACAGCTTCTGGAAGCTTGCGATCAGCAGGTTTATTGAAAACTGGTAAATCTTTTATTTCAACCAATTCAATCTCAGCTTTATCGACAAAATGTTGCTGCATATACTGCAAGAGCTGACGGTTGGTTGATTTTTGTGAATTGGTTCCAACGATTCCAATGAGTTTCATAAGAATAGTCCTTTCTAGAAATATGGTACTAACCATATTGTAGCAAAAAAACCGCCAATAAGTAAGCGGTTTCACACAAATCTTATTTTTTCCAGACTAGGGCTAGCAATTAGTTGACTGTTTTTAGAGATGATCAAGGCTTCGAGCCCTTTTTCTCCTTGTATTTCTGATAGGATATCATTTGGACTTTTACCAAAAAGACGAGTGGTCCAGATCTCACCATCTAAGGATAAATCAGAAACGATGGTTAAGCTGGCTGTCTCACAATCAACGGGATAGCCAGTGTGGCTATCAAAGATGTGATGATAGGTCTCACCATCATAAGTAAAGATGCGTTCATAGATACCAGAAGTGACAACCGACTGATTGGCGATGCTGAGGATACTGAGGTTGTGACCTCTGGGTTTCCGTGGATCCTGAATACCAATCCGCCAGCGAAGATCAGGATTGTGTAAGGCCGGGCCGAAGGTGAGAACATTGCCTCCTAAATTGATTAGCCCACTAATCACCTGAGCCGATTTGAGAAAGGCGACGATGCGATCTGCAATATAACCTTTGGCAAGTGCACCGAGGTCAATTTTCATCCCAGTTTTTGCTAAATAGACACTCTTGTCCTCATCGTTTAATAAAATATCGGCTGGATTGATGATGTTGAGTAGTGCTTGGATTTCTTCAGGACTAGGTAATTTAGCATCTTTAAAGCCAATTCGCCAAGTCTGGATTAAGGGACCTATAGCAATGTTGAGATGACTGCCAGCTACCAAGCTATGGTTTTTACCAATTTTAATGAGTTCATAGAGATCGGAGGAAACGCTGACTGGCTCTTGACCAGCTGCCCGATTGATTTGCATCAATTCAGAAGTCTCCTTGTTAGCAGAGAAGCGTTGTTCGTAGTCCCTCAACAATGTCTCAACCTCAGCGAGAATTGGCTGAGGATTATTGTGGTAAATACGAGTGTCAATTGTTGTTCCCATTAGTTTAACTTGGCGGCTAGTCAGTTGCATGAGCAACCGCCTCCCTTATTTCCTGATAAATCTGCTCATTTTCTTCAAGACTATAAGAATTAGCGCCACTGGCTAGAGGGTGGCCACCCCCGTCATGGCGTTTGGCGATTTCGTTAATAACAACGTTTTTGCTGCGTATACGAACACGATAATGACCGTCTGGTTGCTCGACAAAAATCACCCAAGCTTCTACAAGATCAATTTTGCCAGGAGTGCCAACAATGGCTGAACTTTCAGCGTCGCTAACTTGAAATTTATCCAGAACCTCTTGCGTTAAAATCAGGCGTGCTGCTCCCTTGTTGTCTACTTCAAGATGATTAAAGACGTAAGCTTGAAGTTTAGCGATTTTAAAAGAGAAACTATCCATCCGACGGGACATGCCAGCAAAATCAAAGTTATGTTCTCGGAGTTTGGCTGCTATTCGTAAGGTTTTAGCTGTTGTCGCAGCGTAGAGAAAGCGACCAGTATCGCCGACAATCCCATTGTAGAGAACACGAGCTGCGGCATCAGATAGGGTTAGTCCGGTGTTTAAAGCCCAATCGGTGATAATTTCGCTGGCGCTTGAGGCAGTCGTATCAACATGTAGCAGGTCGCCATAAGGATCTTCGTTGGGGTGATGGTCAATTTTAATCAGAAAATCACCGGTTTGATAACGCTCATCATCAATACGCGGCCTATTCGCAGTATCAGTTACGATGACAAGGGCTCCCTTATAATCGCTGTCCTTAACTGAATCCATCTCTGCAATCCAAGTCAGGGTTGGTTCATTAAAACCGCTGGCTAGGACAGTCTTTTCTGGGAAGTTATATTTGATAATTTCTTTTAGTCCAACTTGACTGCCGATTGCATCTGGATCGGGTCGTTGATGGCGATGAATGATGATCGTACTATAAGCCTTTATCTTATCAAGTATTTGAGTGAATGTTAACATAGCAGCTCCTTTACAGAAAAATAATCTTATAACTTAATTATAGCACATAAAAAATGCTCCTCCTTAGAAAAGCAGGATAGATGCAGTAAAGTTCTATAATCAACAATTAAAACGACTAATCCTTTCAAATTAATCGTTTTAATTTTTTTATTAAATTTCCTGATATTCTGCTTGCAGTCCGCGTTTAACGGCTGGGCGTTTAGCAATTCTGGCAGTCCATGCTTGCAAATACCTGTATTCTTTGACATTGAGGAAAATGCCAGCGCTATCCCAGATTTTATCCTGAGCTAAGCGACCGTACCAAGACCAAATGGCAATATCAGCAATAGTATATTCTTTACCAGCGATGTAAGGCTTGCTTGCCAGCTCCTTATCCAATAAATCCAGCTGACGCTTGGCTTCCATGGCAAAGCGATTGATGGCATATTCAATTTTTTCAGGTGCATAGCGGAAGAAATGACCGAAACCGCCTCCTAAAAACGGAGCAGCTCCTGTCTGCCAGAAGAGCCAGTTGAGGACCTCTGTCCGCCCAGCCAAATCTTGAGGAATGAATTTGCCGTATTTATCTGCCAAGTAAAGCAGGATATTAGCCGATTCAAAAACGCGAATACGTTCGTCACCAGATTGATCAAACATAGCAGGGATTTTAGAATTAGGATTGATTGCAACAAAGTCTGAACCGAATTGATCTCCTTCTGAAATTTTAATACGATAGAGATCATAATCGGCATCAAGCCCTAATTCTTTTAATTCTTCCAGCATAATAGTTGCCTTGATACCGTTAGGGGTTCCCAATGAATATAGCTGAAAAGGTGCCTTACCAACAGGCAAGGTCTGCTCAAAGCGACTGCCAGCAGTTGGCTGGTTGAGACTGCCCCAAGCTCCCCCCATTCCCGATGGATTTTTCCAAACTTTAGGTAAATGATATTCTGACATCGGATGTCCTCCTAGATATTTTTAGCTTAAGATTAACAAAATTTTGCTTGGATTTCAAAGATATCAGTTTTCATATTTTCTTTGGTATGTTAAGATAGAAAAAATTAAAAATCGGAGAAATCTTTTGGATACAAATACCTTACAGCAGTTAGCTAAAGCAGAGCTGCATTGTCATTTAGATGGTTCACTGTCATTTGCAGCTATTAGACGTTTAGCAGAAATGACTGATATTACCCTACCGGACACAGATGCGGAGCTACAAAAACTAGTGACGGCTCCTGAAACCTGTGAAAGTTTGGTCGACTACCTGGCGACTTTTGAGGTTATTCGTCCACTTTTGCAGACCAAGGAAGCTTTGCAGTTGGCAGCTTACGATGTAGCCAAACAGGCTGCTTTGGAAAATGTCATCTATCTTGAGGTTCGTTTTGCACCAGAATTATCAATGGATAAGGGATTGAGTGCTAATGATGCAGTGAGAGCGGTTTTAGCAGGTCTTAAAGAGGCAGCAGCTGATTTTGGTATCACTGCTAAAGCCTTGGCCTGTGGTATGCGCCAGTCGGACCCACAGCTGACACATGAGATTTTGGCCGAAATTGTCGATTTAGCACCGCAAGGATTGGTTGGTTTTGATTTTGCTGGGGATGAACACAGCTTTCCTCCAGCTAGTATTGAAAAATTGATTAGAGAAGTGCAATTGTCAGGCTATCCCTTCACCCTACATGCTGGCGAGTGCGGTTGCCCTAGTCATATCGCTGATACACTCAAGCTAGGGATTAAGCGTTTGGGCCATGCAACAGCGATTACCAATCATCCAGAATTGATAACCGATTTTGTGCAGGCAGATGCGACTGCTGAGCTTTGCCTTACCAGTAATTTACAGACTAAGGCAGCTCAAAATTTATTGGATTTTCCTTATCAACAACTTTATGAGGCTGATGCTAATATAACTATCAATACGGATAATCGCACGGTTTCAAATACGAATTTGACTAAGGAATATAGCCTCTTTGCGCAATACTTTGGAACAGGTATCGCTGATTTTTTCTCCTTTAATAAAAATGCTATTTCCGCTTCTTTTACAAATACAGAGGAAAAAAGGTGGCTATTAACTCAATTAGAAGAGTCCTATCTCCCTTATCTTTGAGCATCAGCTATAAAAAATTTAACAATTATGCTATAATTGACAGTAATGATTTTTGGAGGGAAATATGGCTTTAGCTAAAATTGTGTATGCTAGTATGACGGGCAATACTGAGGAAATTGCAGATATTGTCGCTGATAAATTGCAAGATTTAGGGCATACCGTAGATATTGATGAATGTACAACGGTTGATGCAGCGGATTTTGAAGATGCTGATATGGCGATTATAGCAACCTATACCTATGGTGATGGTGATTTACCAGATGAAATTGTTGATTTTTATGAAGACCTAGCTGATTTAGATCTTTCGGGAAAAATCTATGGGGTCGTAGGATCGGGAGATACTTTTTACGACTATTTCTGTAAATCGGTTGATGAATTTGATGCGCAATTTGCGCTGACGGGAGCTACTAAGGGTGCTGAGTCGGTCAAGGTTGATTTAGCAGCAGAAGACGAGGATATTGAAAAATTGGAAGCTTTCGCAGAAGAACTGTCTGCTAAGTTGGACTAATATAAGAGAAAGAGATTGGAAATTTCCAATCTTTTTTTGTGAAATTCGATTGGTTTAAGGGTATAATGGGGCTGAAAAATGAACAACTACTTTCTAGATACAGACGGAGGTTGCTATGGTTAAAAGCAGAGATTATACGTTTGGTTTTCACGATGATGTTGCAGCCCTTTTTTCGACGGGCAAAGGATTGACAGAAGAGGTAGTCAGAGAAATCTCCGAAATCAAAAATGAGCCTCAATGGATGTTGGATTATCGCCTAGAGAGCTTTAAACTTTTTGAGGAGATGGCTCTCCCTACTTGGGGGCCAGACCTGACGGGGATTAACTTTGATGAACTTGTCTACTATCAACGATATTCTGGCAAAAACGCCAGAACTTGGGATGATGTTCCAGATGATATCAAGGACACTTTTGAACGCTTAGGGATTCCAGAAGCCGAACGGCAGTTTTTATCGGGGGCTGTTGCCCAATATGAATCAGAAGTTGTCTACCACAATATGAAAGCTGAGTTTGAAAAGCAAGGAATCATCTTTACAGACACGGATACAGCTGTTCAGGAGTATCCGGATCTGGTAAAACAATATTTTGGTACGGTTATTTCCAATCGAGAGCATAAATTTACAGCCTTAAATGGAGCTGTATGGTCCGGCGGTACATTTATTTATGTTCCCAAAGGCGTACATTGTCAAATTCCTGTTCAGACTTATTTCCGAATCAATGGCGAAAATGCTGGGCAGTTTGAGAGAACCTTGGTTATTGTTGAAGAAGGAGGATCCATTCAGTATATTGAGGGTTGTACGGCTCCGACTTATTCGTCCAATAGTCTGCATGCCGCTACGGTAGAAATTATTGTCAAAAAAGATGGTTATTTCCGCTACACAACCATGCAGAATTGGTCAGACAATGTTTATAATATGGTGACTGAACGCGGAACGGTCGAGGAGAATGGAACCTTGGAATGGGTTGATGGTAATCTAGGAAGCAAGGTCAATATGAAATATCCTTGCTCTATTCTAAATGGAGACCATGCACGAACGACTGTCTTATCAATGTCTTTTGCCAATTATGGTCAAGCTTTGGATGCCGGCTGTAAAGTCTTTCATAATGCCCCTCACACCTCCTCTACACTTATCTCAAAATCAGTAGCCAAAGATGGTGGTAAGACCGATTATCGTGGACAGGTGCGTTTCGGAAAGAATAGCTCGGGTTCTAAATCGCATATTGAGTGCGACACGATTTTGATGGATGATTTATCAAGTTCGGATACTATTCCTTTTAATGAAATCCACAATGCCAATGTTTCCTTAGAACATGAAGCTAAGGTTTCCAAGGTTTCCGAGGACCAGCTCTATTATATGATGAGCCGCGGGATCAGTGAAGAAGATGCAACAGCCATGATTATCAATGGCTTTATGGATCCTATCACTAAGGAGCTACCGATGGAGTATGCTGTTGAGTTAAATACATTGATCAATATGAGCATGGAAGGCTCAGTCGGTTAGGCTTTAGTCTTCTTGCTTTTCAATCGGTTTTACCTTATAATAGCGATATGAATTTTAAGAAAATCGATCTGAAAGATCGAAGCCTGCGCAGAATATTCAGTTTATTGGGAATTCTGGTCGGAATCATCTATTTCAGTTTTTTACTGGTTCGGTATTGGCCAATAATCCTTGACTTCATAAATGTAGAGAAACAGGTTGCCAATCTTGGTCGTCAACTGTCGTCTGCTAATCTGGTCAATTTTTGTGTCCTTATCATTTTGACGGCTCTGGGGTCAGCGGTTCCTTTTCTGTCAAATGCTGTTTTAGCGGTATTCAACGGTGTGGTTTTTGGCCCCGGTCTAGCCCTGCTTATGAATTTAACTGCTAATACGCTGGGAAATTTTCTGGTTCTAAAAATCCTAAAACTCATCAATATCACAGAGAGAGAAAAGAGCTTTTCTGATAAGTTGGATATCTTGAAAAAGATGGATAATCCTTATTTGGCTATCATCTTGGGTTACATGCTTCCAATTTTCCCTACCCTCCTAGTGAATTATCTGATAACAGAGTGGCAACTTCCTTTAAAGAAATGGTTACCTTGTGTTCTTGTCGGTGTTTTCCCTACCAGTTGCCTATACGCCTTTGGTGGAGATGCTATTATCAACGGTAATATTAAGCGGATATTGATTTTGATTGTCCTAGCGGTACTCGCCTATCTGCTAATTAGAAATTTATTGTTCCGGAAAAGAGCCTAGTTTTACTGGGCTTTTTTTGATATAATTTTAGAGATTTAAGGAGGTAAGGGATTTGAATTTGGAAAATATTCGTGAAAATATTAATAGTATTGATAAGGAGCTCGTCGCTCTCATCGAGCAAAGGATGACCTTGGTCAGCCAAGTAGCAGCTGTTAAAAAAGAAACTAGCAAAGCTATTTTTGATAAGGAACGTGAAGAAGCTATCCTAGCCAGAGTGGCAGATCAGGTTGCTAACAAAGAACTTGAACCTTTTATTGTTGCAATTTTTGTTGATATCATGAAGGTATCACGTGTCTATCAGGAGGAAAAATTGAAATAAGTCCAACAGTCGCTGACTTGCTCTGTTCTCTTTAGTTGAGATAAGGATTTCGTTTAAGAATGCAGCAGAGGGACTGTTTTTTGGAGGGAATATGCTAAAAACGTTTAAAAATACTTCCGTTGTGATGCTAGCTGCTATTGTCATTGGTTTATTGATTGGCTGTATTGATGCGGTATTTGGAAAAGTTCTCTTGTTGGTTAGCGACTTTCGTGATGCGCACCTGATTATCTTCCTACCTTTTTTGGCTCTAGCTGGCTTATTAAGTGTCTGGCTATATCAGCGCTTTGGTGGTGAAAGCAGCAAGGGAATGAATCTGGTTTTTGAAGTAGGACAGGGTAAGCGACAAGAGATTCCTAGAATTCTTATCCCTCTTATTATGCTGACCACTTGGTTGACCCATCTGTTTGGCGGCAGTGCTGGACGTGAAGGAGTGGCTGTGCAGATAGGAGCTACTATCTCGCATTGGCTTGGCAGGCTAGTACCTATAGAAAATAATTCTCGTGTTTTTCTAGTAACAGGTATCGCTGCTGGCTTTGCCGGTCTCTTTCAAACCCCTCTAGCAGCAACCTTCTTTGCTTTGGAAGTTTTGGTGGTTGGCCAATTAGCCTTACCAGCCTTGTTGTCGGCCTTACTGGCTTCCTTGGTAGCTAGTCAGACTTCTCGTATTCTGGGTCTGGAAAAATTTAGTGTTCCTTTGAGTATAAACTTAAGTTTGAGTCCTTTGGTTATTGTTAAACTACTCATATTAGGTCTCTGTTTTGGTTTGGTCGGCAGTGGCTTTGCTGCCTTTTTGTCTTGGGCAAAGACTCAGGCTTCTCACTATCTGATAAATCCATACACACGTATTGTCGTTTTAAGTCTTTTTTTAACATTACTGCTGTTTTTATTGGAGAGTGGACGCTATGTGGGTCTGGGAACTAACCTCATTTTACTGAGCTTGAAAGGTGGTCCTATCTATGGTTGGGATTGGCTCTTAAAATTAGTTTTAACCGTCCTCACGCTGGCTGCAGGTTTTCAGGGTGGTGAAGTCACTCCACTCTTTGCAATCGGAGCCAGTCTGGGAGTGATTTTAGCTCCTTTTTTTGGTCTACCTGTCTTGCTGGGAGCTGCTTTAGGGTACTCAGCCGTGTTTGCTGGTGCTACGAATACACTTTTAGCTCCTATCCTTATCGGTGGTGAAGTATTTGGTTTTGCCAATACTTCTTATTTCTTGCTAGTCGTCGCTACGGCCTTCTTAGTAAATCATCAATATAGTATTTATCCCTTACAAAAAAGATAGATCTTTAACCTTTACACTGCCAGCCATTTTTGTTAGAATAGACTGGTATGTTAATGGACATACGAAATTACGGCTAATCCGCTGGGACAAGCACCTAAGATTGGTAAGATAGGAGAAAATAAATGAATCCATTAATCCAAAGTTTGACTGAAAGTCAACTCCGCACTGACATCCCTGAATTCCGCCCTGGTGATACTGTTCGTGTTCATGCCAAGGTTGTCGAAGGTAACCGTGAACGTATCCAGATCTTTGAAGGTGTTGTTATCTCACGTAAAGGTCAAGGCATTTCAGAAATGTACACTGTTCGTAAAATTTCAAGCGGTATCGGTGTAGAACGTACTTTCCCAATTCACACACCACGTGTTGAAAAAATTGAAGTGACTCGTCACGGTAAAGTCCGTCGTGCGAAACTTTACTACCTGCGTGCTTTGCAAGGTAAAGCTGCACGTATCAAGGAAGTTCGTAAATAAGAAACGGTCTATTGAACTGTCTAGATTGAAACAGGTGATTATTTGTTTCAGTCTTTTTTATTTGCAAATAAAAATTCCATAATACCTCTAATGGATTTACTCACTACAGATATTATGGAGTCATTTTGTGTCTGTCCCAGCCTCTTTTATTTTTCTTCAAAATTCGATGGTTTATCTTCTAAGTGCTCAGATAAATTTTTAAATAAATTATTCAAACTCACTAAACGTTTTTCAACTTTTTCAACTGCCGCATCTAGAATATATCCTTTCTCCAGCATTTCTTGAATTAAGAGTACTCGTGGTGCTAGTTAATTTCAAAATATCTCAAATTATAAGCCAGTATGATTTGTTCGATTCTCAATTG
>NZ_JBHSAC010000074.1:0-32566 GCF_042649885.1 Streptococcus dentapri
AGAGGCTACTATGTTAGTACCGTTGGACTGAATGAAAAGACAGTTGCGAAATATATTCGCGAGCAGGAGAAGAATCACATCGCTCTTACTGCGCTCAAAGAGATAAATATCCAGCTCTCCTTTTGGACTGCTGATAGCATTTGAGAGATGGCCTGAGTCATATAGAGGGCGACAGCAGCCTTATTGAGAGAGCCATGTTCAGCAGTAGCTATATATTATAAGACTCATAGATCAAGCTCTTTCAATCAAGATGCAGTAGGGCGATAAAACTACGCAGGATTTAGGAGAGTCAGAGGTTTGAAAGCAGACAGCAGTCATATTCTATCTAATCAATCCCAAAATTTGAGCCTGAGTTCCATTACAAAAACAGATAAACACAGTTATCTGCCTTATTTTCCCTATTTCTGTCCCCAAAATTTCAGTTATAAAACAAACTTATACCGTATAGTAAGAAATATAGATTAGGCAGGATTAATTCCAAATGATATGATGAATGTAATTCGACTTGGAGGTGCGACAAAAAGGCTTCGAAGTTAGATTTTAGGCGAAAAAGGTAGGAAATAGATATGATTAGCTTTATCAAGTCACTGTTTGTATATGAGAACTTAGACAATGAAATTTATACTTATCGCTTAGCAGGGCTTGACTACTATGGTTATTTGTCCCAAGAAGCGACAGTTTTATTGCTACCATCCGATCTTTTGTTAGATCTAGCCTAAGGGGTACTAAAGATCCAGTCACCTTGAAAGGATTGATATATCTGTTGTTTTCGGAGTATCAATCCTTTTAATATTCAAGGATTAATCAATTCAAAAAACCAGTGCCAAGCTCAGTTCTGTCAGAGCAGTAAGAATTTCAAATACCTCATAAGAACAGGCTCTTCTGAGAATTTCTAGCTCCCTGTTGATAGGAGCTGAGCTAAAATGATACTAAGCAAAATTTAAGAGGAGGATCTTAATATGCCAGAAGAATTTTATGAAAAATTAGCTGAAACTCGGCATTATATTCATGCTCATCCTGAAATTTCGGAATCAGAATTTAAGACAACAGCTTTTATCAAAGATTACCTAAACGAATTAGGAATTGAAGTATTCAGCTATCCCTTGACAACAGGGGTCATTGCTGAAATTGGACATGGCAACCCCATTATAGCATTGAGGGCTGATATCGATGCTTTACCCATCATTGAAAAGACTGGTCTTGACTACGCTAGCGATAATGGTGCGATGCATGCTTGTGGCCACGATTTTCACCAGACCAGTCTACTTGGAGCTGCGGAAATTCTCAAGATGAGAGAAGGTGAAATCAAAGGAACGATTCGTTTAATCTTTCAACCAGCAGAGGAAAACTTCCAGGGTGCTTATCAAGTGATAGAAGCTGGAGGTTTGGATGGGGTTTCAGCTATTATCGGCTACCACAATAATCCTCATCTCAAGCCAGGTCAGATCGGTCTGCGTTCAGGTGCCATCATGGCGGGGGTTGAGCAGTTTGAGGTCAGAGTCCAAGGTGTCAGTTCACATGCAGCCAGACCAGATTTAGGTGTTGATACAGTTCTTGTCATTACAAGTATCATCAACAATCTCCAACAGATTGTTGCTCGCACGGTTTCTCCTTTTCAGTCCGCTGTTCTGTCTGTTACCCATATCGAGGTTGGAACGACCTGGAATGTTCTGCCGGCAGCTGGTTTTTTTGAAGGAACGATTCGTACTTTTAATCCAGTCGTCCGCTTATCTGTCATCGATAAATTTACCAAGGTGGTAGAATCTGTCGCCGCCCAATTTGGTGCCGAGATAGCGATCAAATGGGGGAATTCTCCTAAGGTCACTTACAACGATGAAATTATCACACCGCTTATATCTGAACAGGCCAAATCTTATTCAGAAGTCATTGAGACCCTGCCTTCGACCGGCGGCGAAGATTTTGCCGCTTATCAGGAGCAGGTTCCAGGGGTCTTTGCCTTTGTCGGATCGAACGGCGCAGACCACGCGCCAGACTGGCATCATGATGATTTCATCGTTCGTGATGAAGCCCTCCCAACGGCAGTTACCTACTATGTCGAAAGTGCTTTTAAACTCCTAGGTTATTACGGAGGTGAGTCAGATAGCTAAACGCAATATTCGAATGAGTCCGGCAGAATACATCAATGAGAAGGGAATCCTTAAGCAGTTGGGGACGATCCTGTCACAAAAAGGGCTACATAAACCTGTTATTCTGACCGATAAAACAGTTTATCCTATTATCCAGCCATATTTGCCAAAGGCCTTCCTTGAAAGACATCCAGTGGAGATTTTTGGTGGTTCCTGTACCTTTGAAGAAATCAATCGTCTGACTGATAAATTAGGCAGTTTCGATGTCCTCTTAGCCTTCGGTGGGGGCCAATTGATCGATACAGCCAAGCTTGTCGCGGATCGTCTGCACATCCCTATCATCAATAGTCAGACGGTTCCTTCGAATTGTGCTGCCATTACAACTAAGAGTATTGTCTACTCGCAAGCACATGAAAAGATTGATAATGTCCGCCACAAAAAGGCAGTGGATATGGTTTTGCTGGAACCGAATATCTTGATGACTGCTCCTAGGGAATATATTCTTTCAGGGATTGGAGATACTTTAGCCAAGTATTATGAAATCAGACGACGCCTTACCCTTGAAAAGACCAGTCAGCTTTCATTGAGAATCGGCCGTTTCTTCATAGACCTATGCCGCGAAGAGATGCTCAAGGTAAAGGATTTGGAAAATTTGACTGAGGAAGAGGTCATTAACTTGATTGATACGATTTTCCTCGTAGCTGCTAGCGTTGATGGTATTTCAGATCAGGATGGCCACAGTGTCATAGCTCATGCTTTCTATAATGGCTATGTCAAGATTCAGCAAAATTATACCAAGACCCATGGTGAAACTGTAGCATTGGGCAGTCTCGTTCAAATCTTGATCGAAGGAGAAGACCAACTGGCTCAAGAAATTGTCACTTACCACAAGCGAGTGGGTCTTCCCCTCACCCTCAAAGAGTTAGGATTAGAGGATGAGGATGAAATTGATGAATTAGCCAGTTATATAGCCAGACCAGAAGACAGCCGTGTCCAGTCAATCTTTCCAGATTTAAATGAGCGGTTAGTTCGTCAAACTTTAGAAATGATTCGAGGTTAAGCCATGAAGATTGAAGGTTCTAAGCGCGTACAGGCTAGATCGAGTCACTTCGCTGCCAAGCAGCAAGAACGGATAAAAGCTATCCAAGCAAGCGGCAGATCCATTATTAATCTGGGACGCGGTAACCCTGACCAAGCGACCTTTCCAGAAATTGTCACAGCGCTGCAAAAAGCTAGCAGTTCCCCCTTAAATCATGGCTATCCTCCCTATGGAGGGAAGCAAGCCTTAAAAGAAACCATTATTCACTTTTATAGAGAGGAATATAATGTTGATCTAGATTTAGAGGAAGTGACAATTTTTAGTGGCTCTCTAGCAGCTCTGACAGCTCTGCCTATGGTTCTGGTCAATCCTGAAGATACCGTCTTAACCCCCGATCCAGCCTTCTTTGGCTATGACGCTGGGATCAAGATGGCAGGTGCCGCGAATTATCCTCTGCCCTTAAAAGCTGAGAATGGCTACCTCCCCGACTATGCAGCTATTCCTCAGAGAAAATTGAAAGAAGCAAAGCTGCTGTTTTTGAACTATCCTAACAATCCCACAGGGGCAGGCGCTAACCTGCAATTTTTTAAGGATACCGTCGCTTTTGCCAAAGAACATCAAATCGTGGTTGCTCATGATTTTGCCTATTCGGATATTTCTTTTACTGACAAGGCTCCCAGTTTTCTTCAAGTACCGGGAGCTAAGGAGGTTGGAGTTGAAATTTATACCTTATCAAAAGCTTTTAATATGGCAGGCTGGCGTCTTGCTTTTGCGGTAGGAAATAGGCAGGTTATTAGGCTTCTGCGTGACTATATCAGAGCCTCAGTCGGCGGAACTTTTGGAGCCATTCAGGATGCGGCTATCTATGGTTTATTGAATAGTACTGATCAGAGGAAAGAACTTCAGGATCTATATCATCACCGAAAAAATAAGGTTTATAAACTGCTGACTAGGGCAGGTTTAGAAGTCTTAGATGCCCAAGGGACCTTCTTTTTGTGGATTAAACTGCCGCAGGATGATTTAGATGATAAGGACTTTGTAGAGCGTTTGCTGGAGGATAAGCAAGTCGCTCTGATTCCCGGATCGGTCTTTGGTAAATATGGAAAAGGTTATGTTCGCCTAAGTTTAGTATCGGATATAAACGACCTAGCAGAAGGTGCCAAACGTATAGTTGAATTTATAAAGGAATGAGAGGTGCCATGATGACTGCCACAGAGCAGCTGATCAGTAAATTGCAGCTAAGTATAGAGGACTGTATAGAAAAGGAGAAGTGGCTGAAGCTTGCTAGTGTGGCCCTTATAGACTATCTAGGTTGCTTATATTCAGGCTTGAGTAATCCGCTCAACCAAAAGAAGTTATCTAGCTTTTTGGATGGAGACAGATCAAGTCTCTTTACCCAATCCGGCTCAATACAAGCTCTTGTCTATGGTTATGCTGCTCACTATAATGATCTGGATGATGTTCAGGCTTACTTCCGAGGGCATCCCAGCAGTGTTATCTATTCAGCTTTGCTGGCTGTGATAGATGAGGAAAGCCGTGATGATGTATTGCTGGCTTATATCCAAGGGGTGGAACTCGCTGGTCGTTTAGGAAAACAGCTGCAGCCTCAGCATATTGATCAAGGCTGGCATAGCACAGCAACGATTGGAACATTAGCTGCAGCTGCGGCCATTGCAGTCCTAAAAAAACTAGATAGCACTACCTTTGCTCATCTTTTATCTCTGGCCAGCAGTCAGGCATCAGGCTTCCTCTATCAGGAGGGAACCGATGCAAAACCCTTGCAAGCTGGCTTTGCTGCTAGAAATGCAGTCCTAGCCTATCAACTAGCTGAATCTGGTTTCACCGCTTATCAGGCTATATTCTCCTCGGAGAAGGGCTGGAGTCAAACCTTGTCAAGCTCATCTTTATCGCAAGCGGATTTACTTGATCATTGGTTGCAGCCAGCCCAGATTGAAACCCCTGGTTTATGGTTTAAAATCTATCCTTTCTGCTCAGCTGCAAATGCGGGTTTTGACTTAGCCCAAACCGCTTACCGGCAAGGTATTACATCGGCAGACCTATCTGAAATTCACATTCATTTTTCGGCCGACGGTGATAGAGCCTTGACGCATCAACAACCTAAAACAAAATTAGAAGGAAAATTTTCAATCGAATACCTCCTGTGGCTAGCTTTGTCTGAAGGGAGAGTCAAGACTGCTGATTTTACCGAAGAAGCAATTCCAGCTGCCTTTCTTGCATTTTCTAAAAAAATCCAGCGCCATCATGATCTAAAAGCGAGTCAAACAGAGCGTCCGGCCCGGCTGCGCCTTATAGCTAAAAATGGTCATATTATTTTTAATCAGATCCAAAGGCAAGCTAAAGGCTCCCCAGACAATCCCTATGATTTAGAAGAATTACGCCTAAAATTTGAGAGATTGACCCAAGGACAAGAGAAAATTGTTTATCAGGAAGTCATGGGAGCTGCCAATCAGCAGATGAAAAGCATCTTAGAAAAATTTAGAAAGGGTACCGAATGGAAGTAGAAAATTTAAAAACATCAGACATTCCAGAACTAGTAGAGCTCTTTCATAAAGCCTACGCAGCTAATGAGGCCCTAGGTATTCACTTCAAAGCTGCAACCATCACAGCCCAAGAGCTAGAAAAAATAAGGCGGGCTCTTCCGATCTTTGTGACTAAAAGAGAGCAAAAAATTGTCTCTACAGTATCAATTCGGCTGCCTTGGTCTAGCAATCCTAGTCCCTTTGCTCTTCCTCACCTAGGATGGTTGGCAACCGATCCAAGTCAATCAGGCCAAGGTCTGGCCAAGGAGCTGGTTAAAAGAGTGACAGATGACTTCGTTATCAAAGAACTGAGGGCTCCTGCACTGACTTTAGGAACGGCTGCTGAGCACCCTTGGTTGGTGAGGGCTTACCAAAAGATGGGATTTAGTTACCTAGGAGAACGTCAGCTATTTAGTGATCACAAGACTATTTATCTCATCAGGATTTTTGATGGTCAAGCCTTGCGGCTTGTCAAAGATAATGAACTGCTCAAACGATTAAAGGAGATAGGTTATGAACTTTAACTGGGAATACTTTTTTGAACTTTTTCTCAAACTACCTAGATATATTCCAGTGACTATTCTGATCGCTTTACTGTCCATGGTTGTTGCTGTACTGCTAGGCGCCATCATGACTTGGCTTCAGCTGTCTGGCAACCGCTGGCTGAGATATTTTGCCAACGCCTATGTTTCTTTATTTAGAGGCATGCCGACCCTGGTCCAGCTTTTCCTCATTTTTTATGGGCTCCCTCAGCTTTTTCCGTTTTTTCAGGGAATGACAGCTTTGAGCGCAGCTATTGGTGGTTTAGGATTGAAGCAATCAGCCTACTTAGCAGAAATTTTCAGAGCAGCGGTCAACTCCGTTGATAAAGGGCAGGTAGAGGCTGGCAAGTCTCTAAATATCCCGAATTGGAAAATTTTTCTCCATGTCATCCTACCGCAAGCTACTCTCAATGCTCTTCCAGCAACAGGGAACACCTTTGTGAGTCTGTTAAAAGAGACCTCTTTGGTCTTCACCTTAGGGATCACTGAGCTATTCTCTCACTCTAAAATGTTAGCAGGGGAGTCTTTACGCTACTTTGAAACCTATCTGGCTGTAGGTCTCTTGTATTGGATAATGATTATAATTTATACTTGGCTGCAGCATTTTATTGAAAGAGACCTAGCTGCTCCATACAGGAGGGAAGGCGTATGAGTTTAATTGAAATCAAGGATTTAGCTGTTACCATTGGTAACAAACAGATATTAAAAAATATTAACCTAAGCATTGAAAAGGGAAGTGTAACAGCCTTTGTCGGGCCTTCTGGATCTGGAAAAACAACCCTTCTTCGGACTATCAACCTCCTCCAAAAACCAACCAGTGGCAGTCTTTCTATAGCAGGGACAAAAGTGGTTGGTGGTCATATCTCCAGAAAGGCTATCAGACAGGTCAGAAGTCACTCGACAATGGTCTTTCAGCAGTTCAATCTCTTTAAAAATTACACAGTTTTACAAAATGTTGTCCAGCCGTTGATTCTTAGCGGTAAATTTTCAAAGCAAGAAGCAGAAGACCTTGCCAATGAGGCATTAAAAAAAGTGGGTCTGATAGGTTTTTCTGAGCAGTATCCCGCGACCCTCTCTGGTGGTCAGCAGCAGCGTGTGGCAATTGCCAGAGCTGTTGCTTTTAGGCCCGATATTATCCTCTTTGATGAGCCGACTTCAGCCCTTGATCCGGAGATGGTAGAAGGTGTACTGCAGGTGATTGCTGTTCTGGCTAGGGAAAATATTGCCATGATCCTAGTCACTCACGAAATGGAATTTGCAAAAAAGATTGCCGATAAAGTGGTTTTTATCGAGAATGGTGAAATCTTGACTCAAGGTTCAGCTGATTTGCTCTTATCCAACAATAGCAGTCATGAACGAGTTAAAGCCTTTGTCAGCTCCCTCTATCGTGGTTCGCTAGAAAGTTCAGGTCTATAAGGAGGTAGCACTAATGACAAGTGTATTGGATTCTGTTTTGATACAAAATAATTTTTCCACCCCAGAAATTCGTCACATCTGGAGTGATGATAATAAAATTGCTAAACAGCTTCTGGTCGAAGCCAATTTAGCTAAGATTCAAGGTCAGCTTGGTATCATCCCAGCCTCAGCTGCCAAAAATATCATTGAACAGGCTCAGGTAGAAAAATTTGATTTTCAGGCGCTTCAAACAGAAAGTGCACAGAAGCGTCACTCACTTATTGCCCTCATTCATACCCTGCAAACTTTAGTAGGTGGCCAAGATGGAGAATATGTGCACTTCGGTGTCACAACTCAGGATATTGTTGATACAGGTATCATGCTTCAAACTAAGGAGGCCTACGAGGTGATTTGCAGCCACACGAATCGTTTGATCAAGGTGGTGGCTGATCTCACTAAGAAGCACCGCTGTACTCTTATGATGGGGCGAACTCATGGTATTCATGCTATCCCTATAACTTTTGGATTTAAGCTGGCGATCTGGCTTGATGAACTTCTCAGAAGTCAAAGACGATTAGAACAACTTCTTGAAAATGAAGTATTTGTCGGAAGTATCAGTGGGGCAGTTGGAACCTATGCTGCGTTTGACGGTCGTGGCAGCGAGATTGAGAGGGCTGTTCTGAAAGAGCTAGGACTTGCTACTCCAACAATTTCTTGGCAGCCATCTAGAGATCGTTTCTCAGAATTTGCGACAGTCTTAGGTATCTGCTCAGCTACCCTTGGCAAGATTGGCCATGAGCTTTTTAATCTTATGAGAACAGAGATCAATGAAATCCAAGAACCCTTTAAAAAGGGAGAAGTTGGCTCCTCAACGATGCCTCAAAAGCGCAATCCAGCCTTAATTGAGGGTCTTGCCAGTCTGACGCAACCAGTTTTCTCATCAGTATCTCTGATGCTTCAATCTATGCTAATTGATGGAGAACGCGACGCCATCCACTGGCGCAATGAGTGGGTTGCTCTGCCAGAGATAACAAGTTATCTTGATGCTCAGATTGTTAACTTAACAGGCATCCTGTCAGATTTAACAGTCAATACTGATCAGATGAGACATAATCTTGAACTTCAAGGGAAACTATCTTATTCAGAGCGCATTATGTTTGAAATCGGTAAGAAAGTTGGAAAGCAAACTGCGCATAAAATTATCTATCAGGCAGCCATGACAGCTCTGGAGGAGGACAAGAATTTTATTGAATTGCTGGTGAACGATAAGCGCGTCAGTGGTTATTGCAGTAAATCAGAAATCAGCAGTTGGGCTGTTCCGGAAAATAATATCGGTGAAGCCTTGTCGAAAATAGATGCAGTCTTGGCTAAAGTTAAGTAGAAAAATGGAGAATACATATGAAGAATAAATCACTTATTAGTATCATTGCCGTAGTTTTTATTGCAGTTATCGCCTATTTTGGCTATCAGACACTCACAAATTCCTCAAATAAACAATCGGCTTCATCCGATAAGAAAGTTATAAAAGTGGCTACTACAGGTGTCAGTTTCCCTGGTTCTTATAAGGATAACTCAGGGGAACTAACGGGATTCGATGTTGCAGTTATCAAAGCAGCTGCAGACAAAATAGGTTATAAAACAGAATTTACCACAACGAGCTTTGATGGACTATTTGGTCTTTTGACCAGTCATAAGGTAGATGTCGTTGCGAGCGCTATTGCGATTACAGATGATCGCAAGCAAACTTATGATTTTTCTACCCCCTATGCGACTTTCCAGTACGGTGTTGTGACAAAGAAGGATTCAGATCTGCAGTCGGTTGATGATTTGAATGATGCGAGTATTGCTGCAACTGTGGGATCGAATCAGATCAAAGTGCTGCAAAACTTTAATGACAGCATCAATATTAAAACCTATGATGATCGTGAAGCTGCCCTATCGGCAGTAAGTAACGGCCAAGTTGACGGTTATTCAAATGCTAAGACGATCCTTTCTGCTATCATCAAACAAAAGCATCTGGATTTAAAGATCCTTGATGGTGACATTGAAGAAGAAAATATTGCTATCACCTATAATAAAGGCGAAAACAAGGAACTTAGAAAAAAGATAAATAAAGCCTTGGCAGAACTTGAAAAAGACGGAACTATAGCCAAATTATCAAAGAAATTTTTCTCAGGTATAGATGCCAGCTACAAGGAATAATCAGTATTCACTAAAAGAGAGAGGGACAAAAATCGGTAAATTGTGATTTTATACAATTTCGATTTTTGTCGTCTTGCCTCCACACAGTTGATTAGGTATCACTGACCTAGCAAGGGATAAAGACTACCAATCACCTCTTTCGTTAATCTGGTAAAGTGAGAGTAAAACCAAAAAAGCAGAACTTTTGTCCCAGCTTCCCAGAATGAAGACAAACCGCTCTAGTAGCCTGTTTGTCTTTTCTTTTACCCTTGACTTCTCTATTTGATAGTTTTTACTCACTTTTTACCAAAATAAAAGACCGATCTGGTCATCGTCTTACTGTATTTTTAAAACTTAAGCAGGCTAAAGTAAACCCAACCATTGCTTTCATTTTGACTTTTCTTTTAATCGTGTATAAGGTGGATTGGGATATTCTCTGGCTTATCCTAAATAAGCGTTCGATCATTTCCTTGTGGTGTGTTGATACCGCTCCTTCATACCTCTCTGATGCCGAATATCTTGACAGTGTTCTAAAGTATCTTTCCATAGGTGCTGAATAATGAGTTTTTGATGACTTTTGGATTATGTACAGATTGATATGGGACCTCTCTACAAAAATTTCAATAGGATCAATTAATCCAGCATTAAGACAGGGTCCCAAAACATGAGCAAAGATGGATTCAATAACCTGTTTATCTTGAAAGCGACGGCTATAGTTCATACCCTACATCGTGAATGAGGCACCGTATCTTCTAGAGTCAAGCCAAAAACCCAGCGAGAAGTCACGTTAAGCTGATTATCTTTGAGGGTTAGACGCATAGAACGGATACAAAGGCATTGAATGATGGTAATTTAACCAACATCACTGGATCTAAGCTAGGACGACCATTATCAGCACACTAACTGTCTTTCACTAATTCATAAATAAAAGAGAAATCAACTGTCTGTTCAATTTGGCACAAGAGATGATCCATTGGAGGCAGCTTATCTAAGCAAGACCTACCTGATTGCGATTGTCGTTAGGGCTTTCTTTGTGGTACCTAAGAGGTCCCCCAATGCTTTATACTTTTATTATACTGCTAGACAAAAGAAAGGCCCTTAGAAAGTGGATTCTAAGGGCTTTGTTTATTGCTATATCATACTTTTTGATCCAACTCGTCTACCAAATCTTTAACAATTTTATCATAAGAGTCAATGCGAGGAAGATTGTATTGACTTTGGAGTGTTTCTAAGTTAGTTGAATTAGACGGATCTAAAGTAGTTCCATCGGCTAAATTCACCTGATAAGTGCCGTCTTGATAGGTTGTCAAAGAAGTACCAGTTGCTGTAGTAATGAAATAAGTTTCATCAGCATAGGTTCTCGCTTCAGATCCATCTGCTGCCTGATAATAGTAAGTGTTATCAGTATAGGTGATTAGAGTTGTTCCATTTGAGTAACTAGCTTTAAAACTACCGTTTTCATTGACTGTAACCTTGGCTCCATCCTCGGTTTTATATGTTCCAGGGGTAGCAGAGACGATAGTTGAGTCCAATTGGCTGGAGCTAATGCTGCTGCTTGGACTGGTACTAGCAGCAGTAGTTTGGCTGCTGGACTGACCTGTTAGAGCTGTAACATTATTTTTGAACTGATTAGGATTAATAAAAATAACAAGAATCGTAGCTGCTATTGCTAGCAGGGTAAAGAAAGTTAATTTCTTCATAATCTTCTCCTTTAATATCTCCCATTTGTACTATACCATAGATACAAAAAAGATGCAAGTGAAAACAATAACCCAAAAAGAGGCTGGGACAAAAGGCCTGCCTTTTTGTTTTGTTCTAGCTTTATCAGATTAACGAGGTTGATTAACTTGTCCTTGTTATTAAAAAGGCGGTAGACGGATTTGAACCGACGATCAAGCTTTTGCAGAGCCGTGCCTTACCACTTGGCTATACCGCCATAACTCCAATTATTCTACTCTAAAAAGTCTTGTTCGTCAAGTCTTGCCGTCAAAAGTATGATTAGGACCAATCTATTTCTGGCCCCACAGGGATGATTCCTGTGGGATTGATTGTTTTATGGCTACCGTAGTAGTGCTGTTTGATATGGTCAAAATTAACGGTTTCAGCAATACCGTCTCTATGATAAATGCGTTTTGTGTATTTCCACAGATGAGGATAGTCACGGAGCTGCTTAAGGTTACATTTAAAGTGACCAAAGTAGACCGAATCGAAGCGCACGAGTGTTGTAAACAGACGGATATCTGCTTCGGTTAGTTGCTCACCGAGAAGGAAATCTTTCTGTGAGAGCCATTCCTCAAGCTGGTCCAAAGCCTGAAAGAGATTTTGAACCTCTTTTTGGTAAACCCTTTGATTTGTTGCAAAACCAGTCTTATAAACACCATTATTAACATTGTCATAAATAAAATCGTTGATTTGATCAATTTCTTTTCGAAGCTCTTCAGGATAATAATCATCTAGATTTCCTGTCAGATTGTTAAAAGCTGTGTTGAAGATACGCATGATTTCAGCAGATTCATTATTGACGATAGTGTTTTTCTTTTTATCCCAAAGAACAGGAACTGTCACACGCCCGCTGTAATCTGCCTGTGCAGTGGTATAAACTTGGTAGAGATATTTGCTCCCCAGTACTGTGTCTGGAATGACGCCTTTTCCTTTATCAAAGGTCCAGCCATGTTCTAACATCAAAGGATGAACGATGGAGAGACTGATGTGTTTTTCTAACCCCTTGAGTTTTCTCATAATCAGGACACGCGATGCCCAAGGACAGGCTAGCGAAATGTAGAGATGATAACGTCCACTCTCTGGTTGAAAAGGTCCATGTTCTGTGATTTTATGGCGAAATTGTGTAATCGTTCGGACAAATTTACCGCCAGTAGATTCTGTATCATACCACTGGTCTACCCATTTTCCTTTTACTAACAATCCCATAAGGCACCTCCTATATATTACTAATTAGTATTATATAGTTTTAAAAATAGAGAAGCAAATGAGATGCATAATAGTATTATTAAAAGTAGATGACAGATTTTACTTGGTTAAAATGTTACTCAAAAACAGCTACTTGGGTTGGGCTTTCAAAAATGTGGTACAGTATTGTCGAATTGGTTTGAATATTACATTTGTAAGTAAAAAATGATTGATACGACAACTCTGAAACACATTGTTACATTAAAAAATAAACAGACTGATCTAGCTAAAGAACCAAATCCTTTCACTAATATTTTTTGTCTAACCTTTTGAGATCAGTACAATCTTTGGACAAGATTTTATAATTAACTTGTTTTTTTTCGTCAGGATAAGTGCCATCTTCAGCTACCTTATTATGCAAGCGGGCGGTATCATCAAAATCATAGTTAGATTAATGACCATCGTTAAGGTAAGCTCAGTCTAGCTCCTCAGGCTGATAGTCGTACTGGGCCAGAAAATCATCAATGGAATTTGGGAGTTTCTTATTTGTTTTGTAGAGGAGGAAATCACCCTGTTTAGTTTTTTGAACATAGCCAGCGCCTTTTTTAACAATTCTAACTCCCTCTTCACTGTCACTTCGATCTTTTTGTTTTTTAGTAGCAATAATTTTATCTTTAACATGATTGGCATCTTTGAACTCAATTTTCTGTGTTCGCGTTGGTTTTAATATATAATCATCACCATCTTTGTAATACTCTCCTTCTGTAAGAGAAATATAAGGGTAGAAAGCATAGCCATCCTCACTTATTTCTTTGATGTCCTTTTCTGTGTAATGGCTATCATCAAGCATATAAACACAATGCTTATCATCAATCAATTTTATATAAAAAGCATTCGGGTTTTTCGACTTACCTTTTCTATAAGTGACACCAATCTGTAATTTCTTAGCTTTTTCTAGGTGCACAGTTTCTGAGTGTTTAGGTTTGGCAGACTTGTCAGGCCTTTTCGCCTGACAGGCACCTAATAAGAAAGTGCACAATAATAAACCAACGACAAAATATTTTTTCATTCTTCACCTACCATCTCTTTAAACTCATCTTTTTGAGCTTGCTCTCTTTCATAAGTGGACTGACTATTATCGCCATTTTTAAATCCATATAGATCATCTGTCGAATCTTTATAACGGTTTGAATTAGGTGCTTTAAATCCATTTCCATCTCCACCGTTGTCAATAATATCCTTTCTAAACTTTGGATCATACTCAGTAGGAGGATTGACATCCAAACGTTTGTGATCTTGCTTATCGCCATCATCCGCATAGTTAAAGCTGGCGCCGTTGACCACCCCATTTTGGTTATCTGCGGCATCCTTTTCAGGGTCGATTTCATTGACAAAACTGCCGTCTTCACTGATGATAAATTCTGTGTGGAAATCTTTGGAAAGGATTTTATAGTTTACCTGTTCCTTCCCATCAGGATAGATTGGATTTCCCTCATCATCTTCAGCTACCTTATTATGCAGGCGGGCGGTATCATCAAAATCATAGCTGGATTGATGACCATCGTTAAGGTAAGCAGCTAAAGCCTCCTCATCTGTCATACCTTCCTTCTTATAATTATCTCGTACCCACTGAGCTTGCTGGGCTGAGATGACATAGCGGAACTGATGAACCTTTTGTTTGAGGGCCTCATCCCCTCCTTTATCATCTAAAGCGTGAGCACCTTTATCATCAGGATAAGCCACTTGGACTGTCCCCGCAAAGTCATCCCAAAAGTCATCATCAGGCGCTAGGCTGTCGGACATCTTACTCAAGATAGCCTGCGTCTGCTCAGCACTGCCATCAAGCTCTTGAGGCATGCCTGTATACTTCATGGCAATGCCTAGAAGCTTCTCAGCGGCTGCCGAGTCGTTATGGTCCTTGGCGGTATGATAATCAATCCCCCACATCTTCTGGAAGATACCTGAACCAAAAGTATGGGCATCATTAAAGAACTCCGTCAGCTGGGCATCAATGGAGAGTTCCCGTCTCGGCTCATAAGATACATTGACCGTATCAATATACCCCTCTTTGATGGCCTTCTTGGTCCAGCCATCCTGCTGCAAAGACTCGGCCTGTGTTCTCAGGGTATGTTTATAGGTCTTCCAGTTTTCGTCAGACATCCCTTCTGGGCGCTGAACATTATAGTCTTGCGCAAAGAGTGAGTCTTTGATTGTTTCTTTAGCCTGAGAGGCGTTACCCAACAGCTGAAACGTCCCTTGACCGGAATCCCATGAGTTCTGAATTTGGATAGATACTGACCTTACAGCCGTATCTAAAGCTTCAATATCCGAAAAGAGAGCGGGCGAGGAAGCATGGAAAGCTAGGAGCTTTTCCAGTTTCTCTTCTAATTTTTGCTTGGCCTCTTCAAGACCACCAATAATACCATGCTGCTGAGATTCAGCAGCATGTTTGTTGTCCTCAGACATCTTACTGGAACTGATGGCCTCCAAACTATCCTGAGCGGCCTCAATCCGACTGGACAGCATAGCGATATCTGCTCGGAGCTGCGATTCTTGGAGACTTTCTGGCGCTATTTGAGAAGAAAAGGCTTCTGGAAACTTGGCTACAGCTTCTTTAACTTTTTCAGATAAGAGACGGCCGCCTGCTAGCAGGGTTAGGACATCAGAACTGACCAAATCCCTAGCGGAATCGTAAGCTGCCCCTTTTAAATCGTCACCAGAATTGACAAAAGTTTGAAGAGCTTGCTCTAAAGCATCATAGGCTTCCAACTGCCTATTAATCATGCTATCCGTACTATCCGCCTGTGACTGCGATAGGTCAAGGTACATGTCTACACTCATACTTTTCTCCTTAAACTGTCTCTTATAAATTTTTAATCTTTCCTGCTGCTCCATTATCTGCAGCTTCAAAACCAGAAGCAACACTATGAAGATTGGTTATTACCGATTCAATTGCTGAACTAATAGCACTGGAGCTTTCTTGAGCTAGATCGATGACCGAATGCGCATTCGTATTACCGGCTACAGTTGTTCTGTCATCTTTGTCAGAAACCTGAATATCTGCCAATTGATTGGAAGCAGCACTGAGAGATGTCGCGTGTTGCTGAGCGATACCACTGTTACTTTGAATTGTTCCCATTTTAATCTTCTCCTCTTCTTAATTTGTCTAAGATGTCTTCTCGATCAGTGTTTAGTTTTAAGCGTTGGTAATAGCAACTATCTATGTCATCTAGAGTCTTTTGTTTTTGCTTCTTGAGACTGGTGATTTCATCCTCATAGATATCGGCAAGATTGTAAGAACGCTGCCGCACCTCTGCTTCAATCGCTTCAAATTCGTAGAAGGTACTAGGATAGCGGTTAGCCAAGTCTATTAACCGATGGGAAATTTCCTCTTGATAATAGCCAAGCTCTTCCTCTTGTTGGGAAAGGGTGAAAATCTGTCGACTGAATTCACTTTCCTTATCCGATAATTGTCTTTCTTCCTGCCAGAGACGGTCTAACTCTTGGTCAATTTCTCGAATAAGTTGACTTGTCATAAACACTTCCTTCCTTTTTTGGCAATCGTTTTTATTCTTGATTTTACCATAATTTTTTCTTAATCTCTATCCCTCCCTCTCTAGCTTTTTTTGACCAAGCCTTCCAATTCTAAAAAAGAGAAAATCAGGCAGTACACTGACCGATGAATAAAACGATAAATAAAATACAATGATCTTCCCTTGTAAATTTCATAAAAGATAAAAGGAAATATGATAAGTGTCTTAGTTTGGCTGCCGCGGAGACTCAAACGAAAATTATGGTCCGGACTAGTTCAGGGAGGAAGACTAGTCGTTTTAGGAACCGAGGGAATCAAAGAAGTTTTTCCGACTTCTGTAAAAACTCTGCCATAAACAAGCGTGAAGGTTAGATTTATTATTCGTAATACTTGTCGGATTGTGTTTTTTCTGTTATAATTAAAGGGTTGTCTCTTGCACAACAAATACTCATTCTTGATCTATTGTGGTATGGTTGCCAAATAGGTTGTACTGCAAGTCGAAGTCAGGAAGAGGCGAAAAAACACAAAGGAGAAACTACTCATGGCAGTAATTTCAATGAAACAACTACTTGAGGCTGGTGTCCACTTCGGTCACCAAACTCGTCGCTGGAATCCCAAGATGGCTAAGTACATCTTTACAGAACGTAATGGCATCCACGTTATTGACCTTCAACAAACTGTAAAATTGGCTGATCAGGCTTACGACTTCATTCGTGATGCCGCAGCAAACGATGCAGTCATTCTTTTTGTTGGTACTAAAAAGCAAGCCGCTGAAGCTATCTCTGAAGAAGCTATCCGCGCTGGTCAGTACTATATCAACCATCGTTGGTTGGGTGGTACGCTTACAAACTGGGATACAATCCAAAAACGTATTGCACGCCTCAAAGAAATCAAACGTATGGAAGAAGAGGGAACATTTGAAGTCCTTCCTAAGAAAGAAGTTGCTCTGCTCAACAAACAACGTGCACGCCTTGAAAAATTCTTGGGTGGTATCGAAGATATGCCTCGCATCCCAGATGTAATGTACGTTGTTGACCCTCATAAAGAACAAATCGCTGTTAAAGAAGCTAAAAAATTGGGTATTCCAGTTGTAGCTATGGTTGATACTAATACAGATCCAGATGATATTGATGTTATTATCCCAGCAAACGATGATGCTATCCGCGCTGTTAAATTAATCACTTCCAAATTGGCTGATGCTATCATCGAAGGGAAACAAGGTGAAGATAATTCAATTGAAGAAGAATTAGCAGCTAGCGAAAATTCAACTGAATCTATTGAAGAAATTGTTGAAGTTGTCGAAGGCGATAACAACTAAGATTTAAGTCATCTTACATTTAAAGAGGGCAGAGCCTTCCTGCTCGCTCTCTTATTTTGTTGCTAAAGTTTATTTTTGCTCTGATGCAGGTTTCTGTGTCGAGAGTCCCATTATTTTAAGTTAAAGGAGAATAAAAATGGCAGAAATTACAGCTAAGCTTGTAAAAGAATTGCGTGAAAAATCTGGTGCTGGCGTTATGGACGCTAAGAAAGCATTGGTGGAAACTGATGGAGATATTGATAAAGCTGTTGAATTGCTTCGCGAAAAAGGTATGGCTAAGGCTGCTAAGAAGGCTGACCGTGTCGCTGCCGAAGGTTTGACAGGAGTTTATGTAGCAGGAAATCTTGCTGCTGTGGTTGAAGTAAACGCAGAGACAGACTTTGTTGCTAAAAATGCTCAATTTGTCGACTTGGTAAATGAAACAGCTAAGGTTGTTGCTGAGGGTAAGCCTGCTAACAATGAAGAAGCGCTTGCTTTGACAATGCCTTCTGGTGAAACACTTGAAGCAGCTTATGTTAATGCAACAGCCACAATTGGGGAAAAAATTTCCTTCCGCCGTTTCCAAGTTCTTGAAAAGACAGATGATCAAGTATTTGGGGCTTATCAGCACAATGGTGGTCGTATCGGTGTTATTACAGTCATTGAGGGTGGAGATGAGACATTGGCTAAACAAATCTCTATGCACATCGCGGCTATGAATCCTAAAGTTCTATCCTACTCTGAATTAGATGAACAATTCGTTAAAGATGAATTGGCGCAATTGAACCACAAAATTGAACAAGATAACGAGAGCCGTGCTATGGTTAACAAGCCAGCTCTACCTCTCTTGCAATATGGTTCTAAGAGTCAGCTGACAGATGCAGTCATCGCTCAAGCGCAAGAAGATATCAAGGCTGAATTAAAAGCCGAAGGTAAGCCAGAAAAGATCTGGGATAAGATCATCCCTGGCAAAATGGATCGCTTCATGCTTGACAACACAAAGGTAGACCAAGATTACACCTTGCTTGCACAAGTCTATATCATGGACGATAGCAAGACAGTTGAAGCTTATTTGGAATCAGTGAATGCCAAGGTTGTTGCTTTTGCTCGCTTTGAAGTTGGTGAAGGGATTGAAAAAGCATCTAATGATTTTGAAAATGAAGTTGCTGCAACAATGGCAGCTGCATTGAATAACTAGTTCTTGAACAGAGAGTGAGATAAGAAACCAAAAATTTTCGATTTTTTGGTTTCTATTTCACTCTTTTTGTTACCTAAATTTTACATGACTTGAGGATATAAAAACACTTAAAACTTTTCAAAATTCTCCTTTTAAGGTATAATAGTCAAAGTTAGTCAAAGATAGGAAGATGTGCTATGCCCATAAAAAATACTTCAGACAGTATTGAAGAATACATCAAAAACATTTTAGCTCAGTCAGGAATAGTTGAGCTAAAACGCTCACATTTAGCTCATTCTTTTGATGTTGTACCTAGTCAGATCAACTATGTTATTAAAACCCGTTTTACTGAAAGTCGGGGTTATGTAGTTGAGAGTAAGCGTGGAGGTGGTGGCTACATCCGCATCGCTAAGGTTGCTTTCTCAGATAAGCATCACCTTTTGGGAGCTTTGGCCAACTCAATTGAAGAAAATATCAGTGAACAAGTTTTCGACGATTTAATTCAACAACTTTATGAACAAGAAATTATCAGTGAACGTGAGGGAAATATTATTCTAGCATCAGCCTCAGATGATGTTCTAGGAGAAGATGCTACCCGAACCCGTGCCCGAATGTTGCGAAAAATAATTCAACGACTAGATAGAAAGGGAAATCCAAATGATTGATTATTCCCCTAAAATGCAGGAGATATTCAGCCGCGCTCAGTATCAGGCGGCGCGTTTTCAAAGTCAGTTTTTAGAGACCTGGCACGTTCTTTTAGCAATGGTGGATATTGATGAAACCGTAGCCCATCTCACTTTTTCGGATTTTGCGGATCAACATGATTTAGATGAGTATGAAGATGCGGCTATCTTGGTGATACGTCGCAAACCTTTGAAAACAGTAAATGTTGAGCGACGACTTCCTGATTCTTTGGGCTTGACACGAGTCTTAGCCTATGCAGAGCGTATTGCAGGAGCTGTTAAAGCTCAGGAAATTGGTAGTGAGCATGTCTTAATGGCTATTCTATTTATCAGAGATAATCTAGCAGCTCGTATTTTAGAACAAATTGGTTTTCATTTTCAAGATGAAGGCGATGATAAGTTGCGGCTCATAGATTTACGCAAGGTTTTGGAGCGCTATGCTGGTTTTTCAAAGGAGGATGTCAAAGCTATATTTGACTTAGCCAAGCCCAATAAAAAAACTGCTGGTAATTTCACTGATATGGTGAAGCCACAGCCTACTGCAGGAGATCTCGAAGATTTCACTCGTGATTTGACCGCCTTAGCTGTTCAGGGTAAGTTGGAAAAGGTTGTGGGGCGTGAGGAAGAGGTGACTCGTATCTTGCAGATTCTCAGCCGTAAAACCAAGAATAATCCAGTTCTGGTGGGGGATGCTGGTGTTGGTAAAACTGCTCTAGCTTACGGCCTAGCTCAGCGCATCGCCGACGGAGAAGTACCTTATGAATTAGCTGATTTTCGTATTTTGGAATTAGATATGATGTCGGTAGTAGCGGGGACTCGTTTTCGTGGGGATTTCGAAGAGCGTATGAATCAGATTATTGATGATATCGAGGTAGATGGTCATATCATCCTCTTTGTTGATGAGGTTCATACCATTATGGGCTCTGGCAGTGGTATTGACAGCACCTTAGATGCCGCCAATATCTTGAAACCTGCCCTTTCTCGTGGGACTCTGCACATGATTGGGGCAACAACTCAGGAAGAATATTCTAAGCATATTGAAAAAGATGCTGCCCTTTCTCGCCGTTTTGCCCGTGTTCTGATTGAAGAGCCAACGGTTGATGAAGCCTATCAGATTTTACTCGGCTTAAAATCCAGCTATGAGAACTACCATAATGTTAGTATTTCAGACCAAGCTGCTCTTACAGCAGTCAAAGCAGCCCATCGCTATTTGACCAGTAAAAAATTGCCAGACTCTGCGATTGACTTATTAGATGAAGCTAGTGCTATGGTACAAAATACAGTTAAAAAGTCAGCGCCAGCCTACTTGAGCGAAGCTGATGAAGCTTTGCTAGCAGGGAATATCAAAGCTGTAGGTCCTCTTCTTGCCAAAGAATCGCACATTAAGGTTAGAAAACCCGTACCTGTAACGGCTGATAATATCATGTACACCTTGAGTAAGCTATCTGGTATCCCAGTAGAGAAGATGACTCAGGCTGATAATCAGCGCTATCTCAATTTGGAAAAAGAACTACATAAGCGTGTTATTGGTCAGGACGATGCAGTATCAGCGGTAGCTCGAGCTATTCGTCGCAACCAATCTGGTATTCGTACAGGTAAACGTCCAATTGGTTCCTTCATGTTTTTGGGGCCGACAGGTGTCGGCAAAACGGAATTGGCCAAGGCTTTGGCTGAACTGCTCTTTGATGATGAATCCGCTCTAATTCGCTTCGATATGTCTGAATATATGGAAAAATTTGCGGCTAGTCGTCTCAATGGAGCTCCTCCAGGCTATGTGGGTTACGAAGAGGGTGGGGAACTGACCGAAAAAGTCCGTAACAAGCCTTACTCTGTTCTGCTCTTTGATGAGGTGGAAAAAGCCCATCCCGATATCTTTAATATCTTGTTACAGGTACTCGATGATGGGGTGCTAACTGATAGTCGTGGGCGTAAGGTAGATTTTTCTAATACTCTAATCATTATGACCAGTAATGTGGGAGCGACGGCTCTACGTGATGATAAGACGGTTGGGTTTGGTGCCAAAGACCTGAGTCAAGACTATGACGCTATGCAGTCACGTATTTTAGAAGAGCTCAAAAAGACCTATAGACCTGAATTTATCAATCGAATTGATGAGAAGATTGTTTTCCACAGTTTAACTCCTGAAAATATGTGTGGGGTTGTTAAATTGATGGTTAAACCTTTGGAAAAAACATTGGCTGATAAGGGAATAACGCTCAAAATACAACCAGCGGCTCTCAAGCATTTAGCCGAAAATGGTTACGATCCTGAGATGGGAGCGCGGCCGTTGCGTCGCAGGATCCAAACCGAGGTTGAAGATAAGTTATCCGAATTACTACTATCAGGAGAATTAACAGCAGGTGAAACTATCAAAATTGGTAGTCTTGCTGGCAGACTCAAATTTACAGTAGTTTAAAATAAAGCCCCATCTAGGTAAATCTACCTGGATGGGGCTTTATTCGTTGTTAACTAGGGACACTATCAAAAATATCTTTAACCTCAGCTACAGTAACTGCTCGGGAGACTGCTCCACGAATTTTAGCCGCACCAGAGGTACCGCGTAGATAATAGGGGGCTAAGCCACGGAATTCACGTACCGCAATACTCTCTCCCTTAAGATTGACTAGTCGTGTTAGATGCTCAAATGCAACAGCCAATTTTTCATCAAAGGTTAGATTAGGCAGGATCTTCCCTGTCTCAAAGAAGTGATTGATCTGTGTGAAAAGATAAGGATTATTAAGAGCTCCGCGACCAATCATAACCGCATCAGTTCCCACTTCTTCAATCATAAACTTAGCGTCTTGAACAGTCTTGACATCACCATTACCAATGAAAGGAATGCTTTTGATTTCCTTAGCCACACGCGCCAAGGTTTCATGATCACAGCTACCTGTATACATCTGTTCGCGGGTCCGTCCGTGCATAGCAAGGGCGGCCACCCCGGCTGATTCAGCTGCTAAGGCATTCTCGACGGCCAATGAGCTATCGGCCCAGCCTGTCCGCATTTTTACAGTTAAAGGAATCTCAAGAACGGATTTAACTGTTTTGACAACCTGATAAATTTTTTCAGGATCCTTTAGCCACATAGCTCCAGCTTCATTCTTTACGACTTTATTCACAGGGCAGCCCATATTGATATCAACAAGATCCGTTTTGGTATTCTCCTGGATAAATTCGGCAGCACGTGCTAAACTGTTTCCATCGCTACCGAAAAGCTGGATAGAAACAGGATGCTCACCTTCATCAATATGAAGCATGTGTAAGGTTTTTTCGTTATTGTACTGGATCCCCTTGTCAGATACCATTTCCATAACGACAAGTCCGGCTCCGAATTCTTTGGCAATGGTTCGAAAAGCAGAATTGGTTACACCTGCCATGGGAGCTAGGACAGTGCGGTGGGGGATTTCGATATTTCCAATCATGAATGATGAATTAAGCTTTGTCACTGATGATTTCCTCCAGATCTTTTTCATTAAAGGTATAGGCTTTGCCACAGAATTGGCAAATGATTTCAGCTCCCTGGTCTTCTTCCTTCATGGCTTCAAGCTCTTCAAGGGCTAAGGTTCTGAGAGCCTCTGTGAAGCGTTCACGTGTGCAGTCACAGGCAAAGCTGAGTTCTTCTTCAGATAATATCTTATAAGCCTCTTCAGCATAAATTGCTTCAATCAAAGCTTGGGTAGGATTTTCAGCTTCCAGCAGTGTCGAGATTGCTGGCATGTTTTGTATGCGTTTTTCAAAACGTCTAATCTCTGTCTCGTCAGCCTCTGGTAGAGCCTGTAGCATGAAACCACCGGCAACCTTAACCTTATCGTCTTGATCAAGCAGGACGTTGAGGCCAACAGCGCAAGGAATTTGCTCACTTTCGCTTAAAAAATAAGTAAAATCTTCTCCAATTTCGCCTGAGACTAGAGGAGTTGTAGATGTATAGGGGCGACCAATTCCATAGTCAATGATTGCCACAAATTGCCCTTGTCCCATGAAGGGTCCAACTAAGACTTCACCGCTGGCCGTTTTTTTAATATCCACTCCGGAGTTTTGAATATAGCCCTTGACGTGTCCAGCTGTATCGGCAACCGAAATAATATGACCAAAAGAACCATTACCGATAATTTTAAGGGTGACTTTAGACTTACCTTTTTGATTGGCAGCTAAGATTTGGTTGGCAATCAAAGTTCGGCCGAGCGCCACTGTTGATGATGATAGGGTTTGATGCTTTTCTTGAGATGTTCGGACAGTTTGAGTGCTATCCAACACATAAGCCCGGAAGGAACCGGACTTCGCAATTGTTTTGATGAGTTTATCCATAGTGTATTTATTATAGCATAAAAGCTTAAGATGAATATAGCTGGTGAATTAAAAAGGTCGATGGCTCAATTTATTGAGATACAATCATTAAGCTTGGAGCGATTTTTTGATAGTAGGCATTCAAAGAAGAAATCACCAATGATAAGTAAAAGTTTTCTTGCCTCCCCTCCTAAAATTTGATATAGTAATGGCTAAAGACATATTGGAGGGACAAGAATGCCAGCTATAGCTATTTTACTTATATTCCTTTTAGGGATGTTCTTTATGAATTCCCGTGCTCAAAAGAAACAGGCTGCTGCTCGTACCAAGCGTATGAATAGCCTTGTAAAAGGAGCAGAGGTTGAGACCATCGGAGGTTTGATTGCGATTGTTGACGAAGTGGATCATGATAATAATCGTATCACTTTGGATGCTGATGGCGTTTATTTAACGTTTGACTTAGAGCGCTCAATCTTGAATATCCTTTCTTCGCCGGCGTCAGAAACTAAAGCAGTTGACAGCTTGACGACTGAAGAAACAGAGCCAGCTCAAGACAAGGCTGAAGAAGCTGAATCTTCAGAGTCGGCTATCGAGGAATAATATTGGAAAAGGGCTGGGACATTCAGCCTTTTTCCAATACTTAAATATTTAGGCGGGTTAAGATTTTCTATCTTTTTTTCTTAGCTTTTTATCTTTGGCTTTAGTGGTGGCTAAAGGTGCAAAGTTGCTGGATTTATGGTAGACTATTAAAGAGTATAGCAATAGGAAGTACTATGTTTAAATTTAGAAAAAAAGAGCAGGCATTGAGCCTAGGAACAATTCCCAAGCATATTGGTATTATAATGGACGGCAATGGTCGCTGGGCTAAGAAACATCTACAACCACGTGTTATGGGACACAAGGCTGGAATGGATGCTCTGCAGAAGGTAACGATTAAAGCCTCTGAACTGGGCGTTAAGGTTTTAACCGTTTATGCTTTTTCAACCGAAAACTGGTCTCGTCCTGCTGATGAGGTTAAGTTTATCATGAATTTGCCAGTCGAGTTTTTCGATAAATATGTCCCAGAATTGGATAAAAATAATGTTCGTGTTGAGGTTATCGGCGATACGAGTGAATTGCCTGCGGAGACTTTTGATGCGATGAAGCGGGCCTGTGATAAAACCAAACACAATTCTGGTTTGGTTTTGAACTTTGCTCTTAATTATGGTGGCCGTGCAGAGATTACCACAGCTGTTAAGGAAATTGCTCAAGAGGTTTTAGAAGCTGATTTGAGTCCTGACAATATTACTGAGGATCTGATTGCCAATCATCTCATGACTAATAAACTCCCCTTTCTTTACCGTGATCCAGATTTGATTATCAGGACGAGTGGGGAATTGCGTCTCAGTAATTTTCTGCCTTGGCAGGCAGCCTACAGTGAATTTTATTTTACAGATGTCCTATGGCCAGACTTTAACCAGGAGCAGTTGGTTGCGGCTATTAGAGAATTTAACCGTCGCCAGCGTCGCTTTGGTGGCCTATAAAAGGAGAAGAAAGTATGCGTGAACGAGTTATCTATGGAGGAATTGCTGGGGTTATTTTTCTGGCTTTCCTAGCTATAGGAAATCTCCCCTTTCAGCTATTTGTCGGTGCCTTAGCAATGATTGCTATGACAGAACTCTTTAAAATGAAGGGGTTAGAGATCTTTTCTTTTGAGGGAGTTCTAGCTATGTTAGCGGCTTTTGTTCTTACAGTACCAATAGGAAACTATCTGACTTTTTTACCTTTGGATGCTAGCTGGACTTGCTTTGGTCTCATTAGTTTTATGATTCTAGCTGGAACAGTTTTTAATAGCCAGTCCTATTCCTTTGATGATGCCATTTTCCCTATTGCTTCAGCTGTTTATGTCGGTTTTGGCTTCCAAAATTTGGTCAATGCCCGCTTAGACAGCGTCAGCAAAGTGCTCTTTGCTATCTTTATTGTTTGGGCAACAGATATTGGTGCTTATATGATTGGACGTCAGTTGGGGCGCAATAAATTACTGCCAGCTGTTTCGCCCAACAAAACCATTGAGGGGAGTCTCGGCGGTATTCTTTCAGCCTTAGTTGTTTCTCTAGTATTTATGCTGATTGATAAGTCCGTTTACAGTCCAAAATCCTTTTTGGTCATGCTGATTCTAGTTATTGTTTTCAGTGTTTTTGCCCAGTTTGGCGATCTAGTAGAAAGTGCTATCAAGCGTCATTTTGGTGTTAAGGATTCCGGTAAGCTTATTCCTGGACATGGCGGAATTTTAGATCGTTTTGACAGTATGATTTTTGTCTTCCCGATTATGCACTTCTTTGGTCTATTTTGATAAGATTAGGTAAAGAAAGCGAAGAATTGGTGGCAATTTCTATGTCTCTAAAACATAGTTGTAAAGAGGTTGGAACATGGAGTCCCAACCTCATTGTCACGTAGAGGTATAAGGATGCTTTTAAATATTATTGTATTTATCATTGTTTTTGGTATTTTAGTAGTGGTCCATGAATTTGGCCATTTCTATTTCGCCAAGAAATCCGGTATTCTGGTTAGGGAATTTGCTATCGGAATGGGGCCCAAAATTTTTGCGCATACAGGAAAAGACGGGACAGCCTATACCATTCGAATCCTGCCATTAGGAGGTTATGTTCGCATGGCTGGCTGGGGAGATGATACAACTGAGATAAAGACGGGCAGTCCAGCTAGTCTGACTCTGAATGATGAAGGGGTTGTTACCCGCATTAATCTTTCTGGCAAGCAACTGGACAGCAATAGCCTTCCCATCAATATCACTAGTTACGACTTAGAAGATAAACTCAGTCTCACGGGAGTAGTTTTAGATAAAACCACGACCTATAAGGTGGACCATGATGCGACTATTGTGGAAGAAGATGGGACCGAATTGCGGATTGCGCCACTGGATGTTCAGTATCAGAATGCCAGCGTTTTAGGTAAAATGATAACCAACTTTGCTGGTCCTATGAATAATTTTATTTTAGGGACTCTGGTTCTTGTTCTCTTGGTCTTCCTCCAAGGTGGAGTACCTAATGAAAACAGCAATGCTGTTCGGGTTACTGACAATGGTGCTGCCCAAGTTGCTGGTGTCAAAAATGGTGATAAAATTTTAGCTGTTGAAGATCGTAAAATCACTAATTGGGAAGATTTGACCGAGGCGGTTTCAAGCTCGACAAAGGGACTTAAAAAAGGTGAGTCCATCAGCCTTACAATTAAAAATACTAAAGGATCTACCCGCAAGGTTGAAGTGATACCCCAAAAAACAAATGGGAGCTACTTAATTGGTGTTCAGCCGACTCTAAAAACGAGTTTCTGGGCTAAGCTCACTGGAGGCTTTAAACAAGCCTTCCTAGCTATGACAGCTCTTATTAAGGCTCTGGGTAATCTCGTTACTAATTTCAGTCTCAATAAGCTGGGGGGGCCAGTTGCTATGTATCAAATGGTTGGTCAGGCCTCTCAATCTGGTTTCACCAATGTTTTATACCTGATGGGCATGCTATCAATGAACTTAGGGGTCGTCAATCTATTTCCAATCCCTGTTCTCGATGGTGGTAAAATTGTCATCAACATCATTGAAGCGCTCCGCCGTAAGCCTCTGAAACAAGAGACGGAGACCTATATTACCTTGGTTGGTGTTGTTTTTATGTTACTATTGATGGTTGCTGTAACATGGAATGACATCATGCGGGCCTTCTTCTAATGACTGCTAAATTTTAATTTTGTCTAAGGAACAATCAATATCATTGAAAGGAAATTCTTGAGTATAGCTAAGCTACACTCAAGCAAAGATAACTATGAAACAATCTCAAATGCTGATCCCAACACTTCGTGAAATGCCAAGTGATGCTCAAGTCATCAGCCACGCTCTGATGGTACGTGCTGGCTATGTGCGTCAAGTGACTTCGGGAGTTTACTCTTACCTGCCATTAGCCAATCGCGTAATCGAAAAATTTAAAACCATTATGCGTCAGGAGTTTGAAAAAATTGGTGCAGTTGAAATGTTAGCTCCGGCGCTTTTAACAGCTGATTTATGGCGCGAGTCGGGTCGATATGATACCTACGGTGATGACCTTTACAAGTTAAAAAATCGTGATAATGCTGATTTTATCTTGGGACCAACGCATGAAGAGACTTTTACGGCTATTATTCGCGACTCTATCAAATCTTACAAGCAGTTGCCAATGAACCTGTATCAGATTCAACCTAAGTATCGTGATGAAAAGCGTCCTCGTAATGGCTTGCTCAGAACACGTGAATTTATCATGAAGGATGGTTATAGTTTCCACGCCACTTATGAAAGTCTGGATCAAGCTTATGAGAACTATCGTAGAGCTTATGAAGCCATCTTCATCCGGGCCGGTCTAGACTTCAAAGCGATTATCGGTGATGGTGGAGCTATGGGAGGTAAAGACAGTCAAGAGTTTATGGCTGTGACACCGGATCGTACTGATTTAAATCATTGGCTAGTTTTAGATAAATCCATTGCCTCTATCGACGAGATTCCAGAGGATGTCCTTGCTGGTGTTCAAGCAGAATTGAATAATTGGCTGATTTCTGGTGAAGATACGATTGCTTATTCTGACCAATCAGGCTATGCAGCCAATCTGGAAATGGCTACTAGTCAATACAAGTCAAATACAGCTGTTGGAACTCAAGCAGAACTAACAAAGGTTGAAACGCCGAATTGTAAGTCCATTGATGATGTAGCAGCCTTTTTACAGGTTGATGAGTCAAAAACAATCAAGACTCTCCTCTTCATTGCTGATGAGAAACCTCTTGTCGTCCTTTTGGTAGGTAATGATCAGGTCAATGATGTCAAACTCAAAAACTACTTGGCTGCTGATTTCCTTGAGCCAGCGACCCAAGAGCAGGCAAGAGCTGTTTTTGGTGCTGATTTTGGTTCACTTGGGCCGATCGGTTTGGCAGAGGATATCACTATTATTGCTGACCGTAAAGTTCAGGATCTTACTAATGCAGTCGTTGGTGCCAATGAAAATGGTTACCATTTGACTGGTGCCAATCCAGAACGCGATTTTACCCCATCTGCTTATGTAGATGTACGCGAAGTTAAAGAGGGTGAAATATCACCTGATGGCCAAGGTGTCCTAAAGTTTGCACGTGGTATTGAAATCGGTCATATTTTCAAATTAGGTACGCGTTACTCTGATAGTATGGGAGCAACTATTCTTGATGAAAATGGTCGTTCTGTTCCAATTATTATGGGAAGTTACGGTATCGGTGTTAGTCGTATTCTATCAGCTGTCATCGAGCAACATGCGCGTCTATTTATCAATAAAACACCAAAAGGTGATTTTCGCTATGCTTGGGGAATCAATTTCCCTAAGGAATTAGCACCTTTTGATGTGCATTTAATCACAGTTAATGTTAAGGATGCTGATGCGCAGGCACTGACAAATAAGCTCGAAGGACAATTAATATCAGCTGGTTATGAAGTTTTGACTGACGATCGTAATGAACGCGTTGGATCAAAATTCTCTGACAGCGATCTTATCGGTTTGCCTATTCGTGTTACAGTTGGTAAAAAAGCTGCTGAGGATATTGTAGAGGTTAAGATTAAAGCTAGTGGTGATACCATTGAGGTTAACGCCGAAAATCTATTAGAAACTCTAGAAATTTTAACAAAAGATGTAGATTAGTGATGAGCTGCACCTTAGACTTGAATTGGATTCAAGCTGGGTGCAGTTTGTTTTCTTACCTTAAAAAATTTTCCTACCTAGCCTTAGTTTTGTTATAATAAAGCTACTAATAACGAAGAAGGTGATTTTATGAAATTAACAACATTGGGTTGCTGGGGAGCGTATCCTTATCGTGAAGGTGGGACAACTTCTTATCTTATTACCGGTCAGGATGGCTTTCAATTACTGATGGATTGTGGCAGTCGAGCTGTGACGGAATTAGAAAAAGAAATCAGTCCCTTGGACTTAGATGCGGTTATTATCAGTCACTATCACCCTGATCATGTCGCTGATTTAGGTGTTCTTCGCCATTATTTCCAACTCTATCCTAAACACTTGTGGCAACCTAAAGTCCTGCCAATCTACGGTCATGATGAGGATGCTTACGAATTTGCAAAATTGACCATGAATGGCGTATCACAAGGGATTGCTTATGATGTCAAAGGCGTGGAGCAAATTGGACCTTTTGATATTAGTTTTATAAAGACTATCCATCCAGTACCTTGCTATGCTTTTCGCATTGTCGAACGCTCTACTGGTCAAGTACTTGTTTTTACTGGGGATACAGGTTATTTTGCTGAGCTGTCAAATTTCACGGCTGGTGCAGATCTTTTCTTAGCTGATGTTTACCTTTATGAAGGCAATGAAAATCATATCGCTCATTTAACAAGCAAAGAAGCTGGAGAAATTGCAACCGAATCTGGTGTCAAAAAATTAGTTTTAACTCATGTACCACCATTACCACCGGAAGAAATCGAGCCTGAGCATCATCTGGAAGTTTTGAAAAATCAAACGGAGAAATATGTTAAAAATATACCGGTAGAAATAGCTGATCCGCATAAATCTTGGGATTTAGGAGCTATTTGATGACTGATTTTACCCATAAGGAAAAAGAATATTTCATGGCTCAAGCTCTGAAAGAGGCTCAGAAATCCTTAGCTAAAGAAGAAATTCCCATAGGTTGTGTTATTGTTAAAGATAAAGAAATCATTGGATGTGGACATAATGCGCGTGAAGAATTGAATCAGGCCATCATGCATGCAGAAATTATGGCTATTGAAGAAGCTAATACCAAGATGGGAAATTGGCGCTTGCCTGACACCGCCCTTTTTGTGACGATTGAGCCTTGTGTCATGTGTAGTGGCGCAATCGGTCTGGCTAGGATTCCGCAGGTCATTTATGGAGCTAATAATCAAAAATTTGGTGCTGCAGGTAGCCTTTATAATATTCTCAGGGATGAGCGTCTAAATCATCGCGTTGAGGTGGAAACAGGTATTTTAAAGGAGGACTGCGCTAGCATTATGAAAGATTTTTTTCGGAAAAGACGGATAAAGAAGGAGTAGAAAATGAAAGCTAAAAGGTAATCCTTAATAGGATCAACACTCTTTTTCTCAGCAATTCTTATCTTCGTTAGACTTTTGATAAAGTAATCCTCTTTCAGGCCGGAGTCTTTGAATACCATCAAAATTCATTGAGTTGGCATAGAACACAAATTATGCTATAATACTTTTTGGAGCAACATCTTCGCGTGAAGTGGGTCAGGGGAGGAATCCAGCAGCCCTAAGCGATGTAAGGTGTGTGCTCTTTTTAATTTTCAAAGAGCTTTTGTATCCATTTTTGAGAAATAGCAACCGTTTTCTTTTTTGATAAAAAGAGTCTAAAAACATTGAAAAATAGGGAAGAAAAGAGTAAACTAGGTAAGTATACTGAATTTATAGAGGAGTATCCTAAGATGACACACATTACATTTGATTATTCAAAAGTCTTAGATCAATTTATTGCACCACATGAAATAGACTATATGCAAGCACAGGTCAGTGCAGCAGACGCTTTTTTGCGTCAAGCTAGTGGACCAGGATCAGATTTTCTAGGCTGGCTGGACCTTCCAGAAAACTACGATAGAGAAGAGTTTGCCCGTATTTTGGAAGCGGCTAACAAGATCCAATCTGACAGTGAAGTCCTTGTTGTTATCGGTATTGGTGGATCTTATCTTGGCGCTAAAGCTGCTATTGATTTCTTAAATAATCATTTCATCAATTTTCAGACAGCTGAACAGCGTAAAGCGCCGCAAATTCTTTATGCCGGAAACTCAATTTCATCAACCTATCTTGCTGATCTTGTTGAGTATGTTGCGGACAAAGATTTCTCAGTCAATGTCATTTCAAAATCAGGAACAACGACCGAACCAGCGATTGCTTTTCGTGTTTTCAAGGAACTCCTGATAAAAAAATACGGTCAAGAAGAAGCCAACAGACGTATCTATGCAACCACTGATAAAGCCCGCGGTGCCGTTAAGGTTGAAGCGAATACTAACGGCTGGGAAACCTTTGTTGTCCCAGATAATGTTGGGGGGCGTTTCTCGGTTCTCACAGCAGTAGGTCTCTTACCAATTGCAGCTTCTGGTGCTGATATCACTGCCTTGATGGAAGGTGCTAACACAGCTCGTAAAGAGTTAAGCTCAGATAATATTTCTGAGAATATTGCTTACCAATATGCAGCTGTTCGTAACATTCTCTACCGCAAAGGTTATGTTACTGAAATTTTGGCTAACTATGAGCCGTCGCTACAATATTTTGGTGAATGGTGGAAACAGTTGGCTGGTGAGTCAGAAGGTAAAGACCAAAAAGGTATTTACCCAACCTCCGCTAATTTCTCAACAGACCTTCACTCGCTGGGACAATTCATCCAAGAAGGTTATCGTAACATTTTTGAAACCGTTGTGCGTGTTAAAAAACCACGTAAAAATATCACCATCCCTGAATTAGCAGAGGATCTTGACGGTCTTGGCTATCTTCAAGGAAAAGATGTTGATTTTGTTAATAAAAAAGCGACAGACGGAGTACTCTTAGCGCATACAGATGGTGCGGTTCCTAATACTTTCATCACCATTCCTGAGCAGAATGAATTCACTCTAGGTTATACCATTTACTTCTTTGAATTGGCTATTGGTCTCTCAGGCTATCTCAATGGGGTTAATCCGTTTGACCAACCAGGTGTTGAAGCCTATAAGAAAAATATGTTTGCTCTTCTTGGTAAACCCGGATTTGAAGATCTCAGTGCAGAATTGAATGCCCGTTTGTAAGATATAAGTAAAAAAAAACAATTTCCTTTTGGAAATTGTTCAGACCGAAGACAAACTTCTTTTTGGAGGTTTGTCTTTTTTGGTGTCTCTTATCTTTAAGATGAAAAATGGA
>NZ_JBHSAC010000075.1:0-28225 GCF_042649885.1 Streptococcus dentapri
TGGGATTTAGCGGTATACTGTAAGTGGCTCATTAGGACTACCTCCTGTTTGTTTTGTCACTTACAGTATAGTCCTTTTGGGCTTTTTATTGTCGTTGAAAATCAACTAGCACCACGAGTTTGAGATATCTAATCTTAAAAAAGGAGGAGGAATTTTTTCAAAAATCTGCTATAATGGGAGTGTTATGAAAAAAATTATTATGACTGCAACGGCGGAAAGCTTGGAACAGGCTGAAGCCCTTTTAGCTCTTGGAATTGATCGAATCTATGTTGGAGAAAAAGCCTTTGGTCTACGTCTGCCAAAAACTTTTTCAGATAGAGAATTAAAAGAGCTTGCTCAAAAGGTTCATGCGGCAGGGAAGGAGCTGACTGTGGCAGTCAATGCTCTCATGCATCAAGCGATGATGGATGCTCTGCCTGAATACTTGGACTTTTTGGAGGAGATTGGTGCAGATTACATCGCAGTTGGGGATGCGGGCGTCCTCTATATTTGCCAGCGTGATGAGCGTCCTTTCAAGATAATATACGATGCTTCAACTATGGTTACTTCCAGTCGGCAGATCAATTTTTGGGGTAAGAATGCTGGAGCTTCGGAAGCTGTTTTAGCTCGTGAAGTTCCTTCGGCTGAGCTTTTTAAGATGTCGGAGAATCTTAAAATTCCTGCGGAAATTTTGGTTTACGGCGCCAGCGTTATCCACCACTCCAAGCGTCCCCTTTTACAAAATTATTACAATTTCACCCACATTGATGATGAAAAGAGCCGTCAGCGGGATTTATTTCTAGCTGAGCCCAATGATGTGGATTCTCACTATTCCATCTATGAAGATAGCCATGGGACCCACATTTTTGCCAACAATGATGTTGATTTAATGACCAAGTTGACTGAGTTGGTTGAGCATGGATACGACCATTGGAAGCTTGATGGTATCTATACACCGGGTGATAATTTTGTTGACATTGCTAACTATTTCATTAAAGCACGTGACCTCATTGAGGCAGGCAAGTGGTCGTCCGATCAAGCTTTCCTTTTCGATGAGAAAATTCGTAAACTTCACCCTGCTAATCGCAATTTGGATACAGGATTCTATGACTTTGATCCTGATCTTGTCAAATAGGAGGATTTATTCATGTTTTATGCCTACTTACGTTGGCTGGTATCTTTCCTTGTTTGGGTTGTTAATGGCAATGCCCATTATCACAATCGGGAAAACTTACTAGATACCAGAGAAAATTATATTTTGGTCGCCCCTCATCGGACATGGTGGGATCCGATTTATCTGGCCTTTGCGACTAAGCCTAAGCAGTTTCTTTTTATGGCTAAAAAAGAACTCTTCAACAACCGCATTTTTGGTTGGTGGATTCGTATGTGTGGAGCTTTTCCTATCGATCGTGACCGCCCTAGTCAAGAAGCTATTAAATACCCTGTTAAGATGTTAAAGAAAAGTCATCGTTCCTTGATTATGTTTCCGAGTGGGAGTCGCCATTCATCTGACATTAAAGGTGGGGTTGCGGTTATTGCCAAGATGGCCAAGGTTAAGATTCAACCAGCCGTTTATCAAGGTCCGCGTTCTTTTTCAGGTCTGCTCAAGGGAGAACGAATTGATATGAATTTTGGTCATCCTATCGATGTTTCAGACGTAAAGCGTCTTAATGATGAAGGAGTTGAAACGATTGCTAACCGTGTACAAATAGCTTTTGACACCTTGGATGAACAAAATGAAGCCTATAACAACGGTAAAAAGCTCAATCCGCTGACTTATATTTACCGTATCCCGCTTGGGTTTATCGCTTTTATTTTGGTACTCTTGACATTGGTCTTTAGTTATTTTGCTAGCTTTGTATGGAATCCAGAAAAACATCGTAAATAATTGAAGAATTAAGATAAAAAGGGTTTGGAAATTGAATGTTTCCAACCCCTTTTTGATTGAAATACGAATAACTAAGTAGGAGGATTTGCAATGAAGAGCGAAGATTTTTATTTACTATTTGTATTGGCTTTATTAATCTTAATGGTATTTTTAGCTATTGATGCTTGGCAACTGGTTTTTTAAGAAAGAACATGGGGTGATAATAATGTGGGAGGATTGGCTAGATAAAATTAAAGAAAACAAGGTCATGACAGGTCTGGTGCTTTTGGTTCTTTTGTTAGCTGCAGGTCTAGCTTTTAATCTGTATCATCAGAAGCAAAAGCCCACATCAGATTTTCCGGAATTGACTCAGACCTCCACCCACCAGCAAAGTTCAAATAAATTTTCTACTTCCACAACCTCAGAAACGATTATGGTGGATGTTAAAGGAGCTGTCAAGACTGAGGGGGTTTATCAATTACCGGCTGGTAGCAGAGTGACAGATGCAGTTAAAAAAGCTGGCGGATTTACGGATAAGGCTAATAAGAAATCAGTCAATCTCGCACAGAAGCTAGAAGATGAAGATGTTGTTTATGTGGCTATCCAAGGTGAAGAGGTTAATGAGGTAACGCAGGCTAACCAAGCTCCTAATCATCAAACAGGCTCAGCTACCTCTGATAGTAAAGATAAAATCAATTTGAACAAAGCCACGGTTGAGGAGTTGCAAACCATTTCAGGTATCGGTGAGAAAAGGGCTCAAGATATTATTGATTATCGTGAGGAACACGGAGGATTTACTTCTGTGGAGGAGCTCAAGGAGATCTCAGGGATTGGAGATAAGACCTATGAGAAAATTGCAGCGGAGGTGACAATTTGATTCGTTATTTTCCTATCAAGCCAATTTATTTGGCTTTTTTGCTAGTTCTTGTTTATTATCTTATTTTTACTGGTTACCCAGCTGTTCTCATACTTTTTTTGTTTACCCTTTATCAACTCTGGCGCCATCATGACTATCAAATATTTTTACAAGTCATCTGTATTTTATCCTGTTTTGCACTGATCAGTTATGTTTATCAGTATAAAATCAATCAGGATTACCGGAACTCTCCTGAGCAAGTCAAACAGTTAGAAGTCATACCGGATAGTTTATCTGTCAATGGAGATCAGTTGAGCTTTCAGGCTAAAAATCACGGTCGGACCTATCAAGTTTTTTACCGTTTAAAATCTAGACGCGAAAAAATATTTTATAAGACGGTAACTGAAAAGTTGCTGATGAGCGTTTCAGCTGAGGTGGAGGAAGCAGATGAACAAAGGAATTTTCATGGTTTTAACTATCGCTCCTATTTAAAAAACAAGGGAATTTATCGTGTGGTTACGATAGATAAGGTGACAGCCTTGCAATCGGATCACAAATTAACTCTCTATGATTATTTGCATATCTGGCGCAGAAAAGCCTTGGTCCATTGTCTGACAAACTTCTCCAGCCCTATGAATCACTATATGACAGGCTTACTGTTTGGCTATTTGGATAAGGATTTTGATCGGATGAATGATCTTTACACGAGTTTGGGAATTATTCACCTTTTCGCTCTGTCTGGAATGCAGGTAGGATTTTTTATTAAAATTTTTCGCTGGTGCTTTCTGCGTCTAGGTTTGCGACGAGACTGGGTAGATATTCTGCAAGTTCCTTTTTCAGTAATTTATGCAGGGATGACAGGTTTTGCCGTGTCGGTTATCCGAAGTCTGATTCAGTCCAGTCTTTCCCAGCTTGGATTACGGCGTTTGGACAATATTGCCCTGACCATTTTTATCATGTTTATGCTTATGCCTAATTTTTTGCTGACGGCTGGCGGTACTCTCAGTTTCACTTATGCTTTCATTTTAGCTGTCATTGATATTGAGCATTATGCAGGCTTGAAAAAGTTATTACTAGAAACTGCCAGTGTTTCCTTAGGAGTATTGCCGGTCTTAATTTATTTATTCGGAGTCTTTCAGCCCCTATCGATTCTTTTGACAGCGGGTTTTTCCCTCATTTTTGATCTGATGATTTTGCCACTTCTAAGTTTGCTGTTTCTTATCAGTCCTTTTATGAAACTCGATTGGGTTAATCCAGTTTTTATCTTGCTGGAGCGGGTGATTGCTTGGACACATAATTTAATAGGAAATCCTCCGGTTTTTGGTAGTCCTGATGTGTGCCTTTTACTCATTCTCTTAGTGTGTTTAGCCTTCTTGTATGATTATTGGAAGCACAGGCTATTGCGTTACAGTTTGCTAGTGAGCTTAGTGATTTTATTTGCTCTCATCAAGCATCCCTTAGATAATGAAGTGACTATTGTTGATGTTGGCCAGGGAGACAGTATCTTTTTACGGGATAGTTGGGGAAAGAACATCTTAATTGATGTAGGAGGCAAGGTTACTTTCGGCAATCACGAAGAGTGGCAAAAAGAAAATACGACTAGCAACGCTGAGAAAACACTCATTCCCTATCTAAAAAGTAGAGGCGTTGGTGAAATTAATCAGCTCGTGCTGACCCATACTGATACTGACCACATGGGAGACATGGAAGAAGTGGCCAAAGCCTTTAGGATTGGTGAGGTGTTAGTTAGTTCTGGGAGTTTAACAAAACCTAGTTTTGTTAGTCGTCTTAAAAAAATGAAAGTTAAGGTAAGAATACTGCAAGCTGAGGATAGTTTACCAATTATGGGCAGTCAACTCAGGGTGCTCTACCCTAATCAGGTAGGTGATGGCGGTAACAATGATTCCTTGGTTTTATATGGTCAGTTACTCAATAAATCCTTCCTTTTTACCGGTGACTTGGAAGCACAAGGGGAAGAAGATTTGATGCAACTCTATCCCGAACTCCAAGTTGATATTCTTAAAGCAGGTCACCACGGTTCAAAAGGGTCATCTAATCCCCTCTTTCTCAAACAGTTACAAGCTGACACAGCCCTAATATCTGCAGGTAAAGGCAATCGATATGGTCATCCTAATGAGGAAACCTTAGATAGATTTGCAGTTGAAAAAATGCGTGTTTATCGTACGGATCAGCAAGGTGCAATACGTTATCATGGTTTCTGGAAGTGGTCAGTGGAGACAGTCAGATAAATTTTGCGGTTTTGTCAGTTCACGAAGAATTGATTAGTATAGATAGAAAAGTCTGTTGCAATTCTCAGACTAGATTGTAATTCAAAGTAAATTATGCTATTCTAATAAGTATCAATTTATTTAGGAGATTGCTTATGTTTACAGCTTATACTAACTTTTGGAAACAGTATATTGATTTTAAAGGGCGCACAAAGCGTTCAGGTTTTTGGTGGCCCTTTATGTTTAATACCTTAATCAGATTAACCTTCTTTCTGATTTATCTCTTTGACCTCGCTATTCCTTTCTGGAATCGTACTCAACTCATGGAGGAAAGTGCTTTATCAACAGATGGATTGTCAATGTGGTCAGATATCTCACCTGTCATGATTATTGTTCTTGTCTTATGGCTGATTTTTGAATTAGCTATTTTGGTACCGAGTCTCGCTATTGGTGTTCGTCGTCTGCGTGATGCCAATTTTCACTGGTCTCTTATCTTCTTATACGCAGGAGCTCTAGTTCTATCATTCATTCCTTTTGTGGGGTATATCAGTCCTTTCTTGATAATTGCGAGCATTGTTTTATGGGCTTTCCCAAGTCGAGAAAAGGTTGCTAAAGTTAATAATTTTTATAATAATCCAGTACCAAATCAATTCGTGGCTGCTCAGCCTCAAGCTGGCTTTAATCAATCAACAGCTCTTCAACAAGGAGCATTTTCTCAACAGCCTGTGCAATCACAGCCACAAGCCCCTGCTGCTGATCAACAAGCAGCAGTAGCGCCGCAACAACCTCTTCAGCCTCAAAATCAAAACTTCCAACAACCTAATCAAGCCATGCAACAGGCTCCAGGTTTTCAGCAGGTCAATTCTTTCGATCAGTCTACAGGATTTACCCAACCACAGCCACAAGCTCCTTTTGCTGACCAACAAGCATCAGCGTCGCAGCAACCTCTTCAGCCTCAAAATCCAAACCTCAAACAGCCTAATCAAGCCATGCAACAGGCTCCAGATTTTCAACAGGTCAATCCTTTTGATCAGTCTACAGGATTTGCCCAGCCACAAGCTCCCGTTGCTCCTCAAGCAGCGCCGCAACAACCACAGAATCCAGCTGCTCCCCAACAACCTCAATCACAATCAACTCTGCAAGAGTTTCAAACCGGAGTAGAACAGGATTCACAGACTTTTAATTCCTCAAATAACGTTCCACAGTAAAGGGAAGTTATGTTTAGAGCTTATAAAAACTATTGGAAACAATATGTAGATTTTAAAGGAAGAACTAGTCGTTCAGGTTATTGGTGGGTTTTCTTGGTCAATGTCTTGATTGCTTTTCTCTTTAATCTGATAGTTGGTATTATAGTTGTCATTAATATAAATAGTGACGATGTTGGGGGGATACTTTCCCTTATTTTGCTAATTTATTATATATATAGGACAAGACTAGAGAAATACTCTGCTCAGATAAGTTTTTTGTGGTAACCTATCTCTTATTCCTCTTCTTCCATAATTTATTAGTTCTTCCTCTATCATTGGCGATAGGAGCTCTTTGGTATATCATCAATTTTATACCACGTCTATCTCTTTTGATTCGACGTTTTCGTGATTCGGGTTTGCACTGGTCATGGATATTTCTTAAAATTGTTCCAACTGTTTTTAGTATTTTAGCTAGTCTTTATTTATTTGGACCACTTCTGCTATTACACTCGCTAAAAGCTATTGATTCAGGTCTTGTAATTCTTAGTATTGCTCAGGTCATAAATATGATTTGTAACCTGATTATCCTGATTCTTTGTTGCCGTGGAAGTAAGCCGGAAGATACCAATCCTTATATGACTTACACAGCGTCTACAAATCAACACAATCAACTAATATATAAAAGGAGAGTTAATATGATTGAAGCTTATAAAAATTACTGGAAACATTATGCTGACTTTGAAGGCAGAACCGACCTTGCAGGCTATTGGTGGGTTTTCCTTGTGAATTTCCTCATCGGATTGGTTTACTTTTTCTTGGCAACCATTATATTATTTGTGATTGGTGCCTCCGTTGCTACAAGTAGTAGTTATAGTTATTATGAGGCTAGCGCTGGTGCTGTAGGAATGTTGTTCATTTTTTTCGTTCTTATAGGAGTGCTTTGGGGACTCGCTAATCTGACTCCTGCCTTAGCTATTCAAGTACGTCGACTGCGTGATGCTGGTTATCATTGGGCTTATGTTTTCCTTAATCTTGGGGGCCTAGTCACAATTTTCATTCCTCTTTTAGGTGTATTTGTTGGTCCACTGGTAGGATTAGGGTGTTCAATTGCTTTAATCGTTTTATGCTGTCAGCCAACTAAACAGGTCAATGCAGCAGGTTCTAATTATTATGGTTTCAATGGTGAGCAACCTATTTCATCATTCCAAGGACAAAATCAATGGCAAGGTATGCCAAATCAAAACATGTACCAACAGCCTAATCAAGGAGCGCCGGTGCAAGATCCTAACGGCATGGGCATATACCAACAGCCTAATCAAGGAGCGCCGGTGCAAGATCCTAACGGCATGGGCATATACCAACAGCCTAATCAAGGAGCGCCGGTGCAAGATCCTAACGACATGGGTATGTACCAACAGCCTAATCAAGGAGCAGCGGTGCAAGATCCTAATGGTGTGTATCAGCAATCCAATCCAGCTGCAATGAATCAACCTAATCTGGGTGCTTCCGGACAACAGCCAAGTTCGGGCTACCAACCTGTTCCATCTTCTCCAGAAACCCAGAATCAAGCTCCTCAGTCTCAGAGTGTATCCTCAGAACAGGCCCCTTTAAATGATCCAATTCAATCCAATGATTCTAAAGTGACTGGTGGTTCTAAAGGTGAAAATCCTTTTGAATAATTTTAACTAATAAGGCGGGACAAGTTCCTCGCCTTTTTCTATTGCCGAGCAAGAGTGACTATTCTAATAGGATTTTTTGAGTTCACTTCCTTTTATGTTATAATCAAAGCATGATTGCAATCGAAGAAATTGAAAATCTGACCAAGGAGAAGTTGCCCCTCGTCACCGTGATTACTGGGGATGATTTGGGCCAGTACAGCCAGCTTAAGCAAGTCTTGCTGGAACAAATTGGTTTTGATACAAGTGATTTGACTTATTCTTATTTTGACTTTCCAGAATCTAGCTATGTTGATGCTCAATTGGATTTGGAAAGCCTCCCCTTTTTTTCAGATGAAAAGGTGGTAATTTTTGATAATCTTTTAGATCTTACAACAGCCAAGAAATCCTATCTCGATGACAAAGATACCAAGAATTTGGAGAGCTATCTAGCCAATCCTATTGCAACGACGCGCTTAGTTATCTTTGCTCCTGGCAAGCTAGATGGGAAGCGTCGCTTGGTTAAACTTCTCAAACGAGAGGCTAAAGTGTTTGAAGCAGGAGAGCTCAAAGAAGCAGAATTGCGAACCCATTTCCAAAAGCTTGCTCATAAGCAGGGATTGGTCTTTGAGTCAGGTGCCTTTGAGCAGTTGTTGATCAAGTCTAATTTTGATTTCAGTGAAATACAAAAAAATCTTGCCTTTCTCAAGTCTTATAAGAGAAGTGGTCAAATCAGTCTGATGGATATCAATGAAGCCATTCCTAAAACATTGCAGGACAATATTTTTGACTTGACCCAGTTTATCTTAACGAAGAAGATTGAATCTGCGCGGGATCTGATAACCGATTTACGTCTTCAAGGAGAAGAGGAAATAAAGTTACTGGCTGTTATGTTGGGGCAATTTCGCCTGTTTACCCAAGTTAAAATTTTGGGACAGCAAGGAAAGAATGAGCAGCAGATGGTTGCTGAACTCTCTGAATTATTGGAGCGTAAAATAAACCCTTATCAGATTCGGTTTGCTCTGCGTGACAGCAGAACTTTGCCCTTGCCATTTTTAAAGCGAGCTCTGAGTATCCTCATTGATACCGATTATCAAATTAAAAGAGGGAATTACGAGAAAGGTTATCTTTTTGATTTGGCTCTATTGAAGATTGTAAGCTTGCTTTAATGCTGATAAGTAGAGTTTTACTAATGGTAATCAAAATTCTTGAAAGCTCTACCATTTTCCTATAGAATGTAAATATCAAAAAGAAAAGAGGTAGTTACAATGGCTATTATTTTACCTGATCTTCCTTATGCTTACGATGCTTTGGAACCCTATATTGATGCAGAGACAATGACCTTGCACCACGATAAGCACCATGCAACTTATGTAGCAAATGCAAATGCTGCTCTTGAAAAACACCCAGAAATTGGTGAGGACTTGGTTACTTTGTTGTCTGATGTTGACTCTATTCCAGCCGATATCCGGCAAGTGCTCATCAATAATGGTGGTGGTCATTTGAACCACGCTCTTTTCTGGGAACTGTTGTCACCAGAAAAAACACAAATTACAGAAGAAGTTGCAGCAGCGATTGATGAAGCCTTTGGCTCATTTGCTGCCTTTAAAGATGCATTTACAGCAGCAGCGACTACCCGCTTTGGTTCAGGTTGGGCTTGGCTTGTTGTCAATGCACAAGGTAAACTAGAAGTTCTTTCGACACCCAATCAAGACACACCAATTATGGAAGGTAAACAACCAATTTTGGCACTTGATGTCTGGGAGCATGCTTATTATCTTAATTACCGCAACGTCCGTCCAAATTATATCAAAGCTTTCTTTGAAATTATCAACTGGAATAAGGTTGCTGAACTTTATGCAGCAGCTGCCAAATAAGAATTTATGACGATTAGTCTCTTTAATTAGGGACTAGTTTTTAATTAGAATAAAAAAATTTCAGATTCAACTTGCAAAAAACAATTTTTTCCTTAAAATAGTATTAAAGGAGAAATGATGTTAAAAAAACTCACGATTGTATTAGCTGTTATTCTGACTCTTGTCCTAGGAATTTTAGGGAGTATTTATTGGCAGCAGGGAAAAAAGACCTTAATTGATCATCAAAAGACAGCGCAAAATCCAGAGTCTAATTCAGAGAGGCAAAATGCTGAGGAAGAAGTTAAGCCTCGTAATAAGTCAACTGAGGAGAAGCAGGCGGTTATGGAGGCCGATGCTGAGAGAATGAATGTTCTGGGCCTCTATTATGATTATGCTAATATGAGCTTGGTGGATACGGTTAATACCTTTTTGGCTGAGCAAGGGATTGATCAATCGCAGGTTGCTTTTTCTTATAAAAATACAGCAACCAATGAAGCTTTTTCGATGAACGATACCCAGTTAATGACAGCAGGTTCAACTTATAAATTACCTTTAAATATGCTGGTGGTTGATGAAGTAGCTAAGGGCAAGTACAATTATGAACAGCGTTTTGATATTACCAATACGGATTATGAATTTCAAGGAGAACATGATACCTATGTTAATAACTACGGTGGGAGTATGAGTATTCCTGAAATGCAATATGGATCATTGGTTATTTCAGAAAATACCCCAGCTCATGCTCTAGGTAATTTACTAGGAGGCATTGAGACAGCTTACGGCATGTACACGCGCTATGGCAAGTCCAATAGTCCAGATGTTCCAGCCTTTCAGCTGGAAGGAAATAAGACTACAACCAGTTACTACATCCAAGTTTTAGATTATCTCTATAAGCATCAGGAAAAGTATTCAGACCTTCTTTATTATATCGGGGAGTCCTTTCCGGATGAGTATTACAAGACCTACCTACCAGAGGATATGACCATCTATCAAAAGCCAGGCTATGTCCGTGAGGCCTTGAATATTGATGCTATTGTCATGGAATCCAGTCCTTATCTCATTGCCATCTATACGCGTTATCTAGGTGGTTCAACAGAAGAGAGCTCAGAAATTAATAATTATGGTTACAGTCAGTTAGCGATGATGACCTATGTTATCAATGAATGGCATCGGGTCAACATGAACTAACCAATAAACTTTTTCAAGTTTGTTGACATTATGATATAATAGAGGAAAATTTTGAGGAGAAATAAAGATGATCACATCATATCGTGAAAGTAAGCTAGAAGATATTGAAAAGAGGATGTATACCTATCTCACTGTTGTGCGGAATTGGTTCATTCTATTCTTGCTACTCTTCATCGCTTCGCTAGTCTATTGGTTTATCAACCCCACCAATATTATGGGAGCAGCTTTCACTTTAGCTAGCTTGATGCCACTGCTAGCCTTGGGAGTCCAGTATGTACGAGAAAACAATATTTATCGCAAGGATTCTCTTAAAATTTTGACTGAAGACCTTGATTTGAAAAAATATGATGATATTTTGGATTACGAAAGTCAGGTGTCTTTAAAAACGAACTGGGACCGCATTATCATCCGTCAAGCAGAATTAGCTTGGTTGCGTGGTGATTTCAAGGATACAAAAGATACTAAAGGTACAGATTATTTTATTGAGATGATCAATCCTAAGAAGGTTAGACTTTCTCCTAAAGAGCGTACCCCTCTTCTTTTAACCTACTACCTAATCACCTTTGCCAATAAAGTTTTCACCAAGAGGGACTTTGGTTTACAGGCTTGTTTAGATGATATCAAAACCTTGGCCGTTCAAAATGATGCTGAAGCCGATCAAAAAGCTTATACGCAACAAATTGTAACGCTGATGGCTAGTGTAATTGGCGAAGGCAAAGCAATTGAAGATTTTGAAGAAATCAAGGTTAGCAATAAATTAGAAAGTATTTTGCGTGATTATCTTCTAGCTGAGAATGCTCGATTGCTCGATCAAAAAGATCAAGCCAAAAAGCTCTATAAGAAAATATCCCAAGAAGAAGCTTCCCTTTACTTGGTTCGCGAAGCAAAAGCTGCTTTAAAGAAATTAAAATAATAAAAACTGAAATCAAAAAGCTCTCCAGCTAGCAAGTAGTGAAAGTACCTTTCACTCTTGTCGGCTGGGGAGCTTTTTTATATCAAAATAGAAGGTTCTTTTTTGATATAAGAAAAATTTATAGCATGCCATAAAAAATATAGATTATGCGGATTCCCAGAGAGGTGGTAAGATAAATCCAAGTTTTATAATGTAAAGGAGTTAAGCTTATGGTAGATAGTAAGAAAGAATGGGTTTTAAAGGCTTTTGAAGGAAAGCCAGTTGATAGAGTGCCGGTTGGTTTCTGGTATCATTTTTTATCTGAGGAAGAACTGGGGCAGGGGCTTGATAATCCAGCTCTTTTTCATAAAAACCTAGAAGGCCATCAGAAATTTATTCAAAATGTCCAACCTGACTTTATTAAAATAATGAGTGATGGATTTTTTACCTATCCAAATCCCTTGATTAGTACAGATGTCACTTCAGTTAAAGAATTAGCTGATATTGTTTCTATCGGTAAAGATCATCCTTGGTTTAGCCAGCAAGTGGAGCTAGTTAAAGCTATTAAAAAAATTTTTATAGAAGATATTGTAGCTATCTATAATATCTTCGCCCCTGTTACTTATCTCAAGTGGCAATTGGCCGGCCAAGTGGCCAATGGCGATGATATTATCGCTCACTTTTTGAAGGAGGATGCAGCTACCCTCAAAAAAGTTTTGGACATTATTGCTGATGATATTGCTATTTTGGTAGAAAGAATTATCAAGGAAGCTGATATTGAAGGCATCTATCTCAGTGTTCAATCTATCCAAGATGCTAGTATCACTTCGGAAATCTATCGTACTTATATTGCTCCAAGTGATCTCAGAATTCTAACAGCTGCTCGTCAGGCAGAAGGTTTGAGTGTTCTTCATATTTGTGGTTATGAGGGAGCTAGCAATGATGTTAGTCTCTTTAAAGACTATCCTGCTCAAGTCTTTAACTGGGCTGTTGGTCCTGAGGGTATCAGCCTTTCCCAGGGTCGTGAACTTTTTGGTGGTAAGACTGTTTTAGGAGGATTTATCAATACGGAGGATGGCTTGCTTTATAAAGGTAGCAAGGAAGCAATTCAAAACGAAGTAGCTAAACTCTTGCAGGATGCTGGGAAGACAGCAACTATCATAGGTGCGGATTGTACGATTCCCAGCAACACAGCTGCTGAACATATCGCTTGGGTTAAAGAAGCAGCTGCTTTATAAGAGGAAAGGGGTAATTAAATGACAAAGAAAAAATGGCTTATTGTAGCTGGTGTTCTACTAGTCCTTATTTTGGGAACTATTATTAGTCGTCAGCTAGCCGGAGGCGGTGCTGGCAATGGTAAGGTAACAACACTAAAGGTAGTCCACACTCAGAATTATGCTCCTTACGATTATGTTAATGATAAGGGAGAAAGTACTGGTTATGAGGTAGAAGTCTTAAAGGCTATAGATAGGAAATTGCCTAACTATAAATTTAAATATACAGGAACCAGTGATGAAGACTTACTTATTGGATTAGAATCAGGGAAATATGACATTGGTACCAAAGGTGCTTGGTATACTAAGGAACGGGCTAAGAAGTTTATTATTCCTAAAGATCCCATTGGTGCTAGTGTTATTGGTTTGACTATTCGCAAGGAAGATGAAAAAAAGATTACCGATATTGATTCTTTCGCTAAGACAAGTGGTAAATTAGTTCCTATTTCTCCACAGAATGCTCAATGGAATGTTATTGAAGATTACAATAAAAGTCACAAGAATAATCCGATTGATTTGAAGGCCGCAGAAAGTTTCACCATGGCGGATGCCTATGCCTGGGTTCTTGAGGGGCGTTATGATGCTTATTTCGATATCAAATTATCCTTTGAAGAGGCTGTCAAAGATAAAGATGGAGCCTACCATAAATATGCTGATCAATTGAGCTGGATTCCATACAAGGGTATTGAAACTTATCCACTTATTCATCGTAACAAAGCTAATAAAGAATTTGAAAAAGATTATACTAAGGCTGTTAAAGAATTAAAGAAAGATGGAACTTTAAAAAAACTATCGAAAAAATACTTTGGAGAAGATGTTTTTAATTATGTGACAGAATAGGAGGTTGTATGGTTTCTTATACACCATCTTATGTTTTTAAATTTTTACCAGCCATTCTCTCTGCCTTGCCCTTAACCCTATGGGTCATTTTTGTAACTATTCTTTTGGGTTCTTTACTGGGAGCTGGGCTTGCTTGGGTGCAGCTGGATTCTGATCGCAGTTTAGCAGGATTTGCTAGGGGATACGTCTTTATCTTAAGATGTACACCACCGATTGTTTTGCTCTTTCTTGTTTTTTATGGCTTGCCTGAATTTCTGAATTGGTGGCTTCATTTGGATGTTGATGGTTGGTCGCGTACAATTTTTGTAATTGTAACCATGGTTTTACTCTTTGCAGCTTCTATATCCGAGGTTTTTAAATCAGCCTACTTAGCTGTCCCCAAAGGACAGTTGGAAGCAGGTTTGAGTATCGGTTTGACAGGTTATCAGACCTTCATTCGAATCTTGCTTTCTCAGATTTTTAGGATTGCTCTCCCTAATATCACAACAGCTATTTTAAACCTAATGAAGGATGCTGCCTTAGCCTATACGATTGGGCTAGTGGATGTTATGGGAGCAGGAAACTTGCTCATCAGTCGTAATTTAGGAAATTACTCTTTAGAAACTTATACAGCAGTTGCCATTATTTACTGGGGGATTGCTTTGGTCTTATCAATCGTTTCTCATTTGATGGAACAAAATCTTAATAAAGGAAGGGTCTAGGAGGGTTTATGGATTTGACTTATATTCTTCATACTTTTTTACTTTCCTTAAAGGGAGTTCCTGTTACCCTAGCTATCATGGTAGTTGCTATTTTCTTGAGTTTTTTCCCTGCCTTATTTCTAGCATTGGGAAGAATATATAAGGTTAAGGGGGTAACAACTTTTTCTGTCATCTATCTGGCTTTTATTCGGGCTACTCCTCCCATTCTTTTGATCCTATTCTTTTATAGTCTTCTTCCCAGTATTTTGAATACTATTCTTAAATCAAGTGGTTTGGATGTCTTTAAACTTAATCCCATTTACTATGCCTTTATCATCTTTAGTCTAATGACAACAGGAACCCTATCTGAGATATTACGTTCGGCTATTATGACCGTTGATAAAGGACAGCTAGAAGCAGCTCAATCTATGGGACTGACGACGAAACAAAGTTATATGAGGATTGTTTTTCCTCAGGCTTTAAAATCAGCCCTCCCTAATCTTTGTAATCTAGTCATTAATATTGTCAAAGGAACCTCACTTGTTTTTGTGATGACGGTTAAAGATATTACAGCCCTAGCTAAGGTAGAAGCAGCTCATAGTTATCAATATTTTGAATCCTATTTGGTAATATTTATTATTTACATCATCATTTGTAGTGTGATTCAATGGGGATTTTCGGTCTTGGAGAAGCGGTTTGCTTAAGGAGAATTTATGTTAGATGTTAAAAATGTAAAAAAGCAATTTGGTGAAAAAACAGTTCTTGAGGATGTTAGTCTGACGGTGAATAAAGGAGATGTTGTTGTTATTCTGGGCCCTAGCGGTTCGGGCAAGACAACTTTTCTTCGTTGTCTCAATCATCTAGAAAGAGCTGATCAAGGACAGCTGACCTTGGATGGCCAAGCTTATGACTTAGCGACATTGAATCGTAAAGAAGTCTTAGATATCCGTAGAAAAACAGCCTTTGTCTTTCAACACTATAATCTTTTCGCCAATAAGACTGCTCTGGAAAATATTTTAGAAGGTTTAATTGTGGCTAGAAAGGTCCCGAAGGCAGAAGCGGAAAAAATAGCTCAGGAAGCTCTGGAAAAAGTAGGTCTATTGAGCTATAAAGATTACTATCCTAGTCAGTTATCTGGAGGACAGCAGCAACGTATTGGAATTGCGCGTGCTGTTGCGGTCAAACCTGACGTTATCTTTTTTGACGAACCAACCTCAGCTCTTGACCCTGAATTAATCGGTGATGTCTTAGGTGTTATGAAACAGCTGGCTGATGAAGGAATTACTATGATTGTAGTAACCCATGAAATGAGCTTTGCTAGAGATGTAGCCAACCATATTGTTTTTATGGATGGTGGGCACATTGTTGAGCAAGCTCCTCCTAAAGAATTTTTCCTGCACCCCAAAGAGGAAAGAACAAGGCGTTTTCTAGCTCGTATCTTATCTGATAGTTCCTATACTATTGATGAACTTGCTTAATAAAACTAAACACCTCCAATAGTTTAGAGCTATTGGAGGTGTTTTTAGAGACTATTATAATCTAAGTGATCTCTTATTTGACAAACATGGCATCGCCAAAACTAAAGAAGCGATAATGTTCCTGAATTGCATGTTGATAGGCTTCAAAGACAAATTCACGTCCGGCGAAGGCTGAAACAAGCATGACTAAGGTGGACTTTGGCAGGTGAAAATTGGTCGAGAAGGCATCAACCAGTTTGAACTTATAGCCGGGTTTGATAAAGATATTGGTCCAACCAGAGTCCGCCTGAATCCGGCCGTTAAATTTATTGCCGATGGTTTCTAGGGTTCGGATGGAAGTCGTTCCAACAGCAACGATTCGTCCTCCCTTAGCTTTGACATTGCGAAGAGTCTGGGCAGCTTCCTCAGAGAGGCTGTAAAACTCAGAGTGCATCTCATGTTGATCCAAATTCTCAACGGAAACAGGACGAAAGGTGCCTAGGCCGACATGCAGGGTCAGCTCAACTAATTGAACCCCCTTGGCCGCAATTTTATTCAGTAGTTCTTGAGTGAAATGAAGACCAGCTGTAGGGGCTGCAGCTGAGCCATTTTCTTTAGCATAGACGGTCTGATAACGCTCATGATCTTCAAGCTTTTCGTGGATATAGGGAGGAAGTGGCATCTCCCCTAGGCTTTCCAGAACTTCTAGGAAAATTCCATTATAGCTAAATTCGACAATCCGTCCTCCATGGTCTAATTCCCTAATAATGACTGCAGTCAGTCGGCCATCTCCAAATGAAATTTCTGTTCCAACTTTTAGGCGTTTAGCTGGTTTGGCTAGCACTTCCCATTGATCTCCCCTTGTATTTTTGAGGAGAAGAAGCTCCACATGACCATGTGTATCAGACTTTTCGCCATAGAGGCGGGCGGGGAGCACACGGGTGTTGTTCATCACGAGGGCGTCTCCGGGATTGAGTTCGTCAACAATGGCATCGAAATGGGTATCAATCATGCGGTGTGTTTTAGAATCTATAACTAGTAATTTTGAACTGTCACGCTTCTCCAAGGGTGTCTGTGCAATGAGTTCTTCAGGCAAATCAAAATCAAAATCGTTTGTATTCACTGTTTTCTCCAAATTTTTTAATTTATAAGCCTTCCTATTATATCATGATTGACTCTTATCAGTCATACTTATTTTATTTGGAATCATTATAAACAAATGTTATAATATTTTTAAGTAAATAAGAATGGTTCTAAATAAAGATAATAAAGCTGAAAGAAGGAACTCGCATGGCTATCAGAACTTATGCAAAATCGATTGTTTATGGTGGTATGGATGGGATTGTCACAACTTTTGCAGTAGTAGCAGGATCAGTCGGAGGTAATTTAGGGATTACACCGATTATCATTTTAGGTTTTTCAAACCTCTTGGCGGATGGTTTTTCAATGGCAGTTGGTGATTATCTAAGCTCTACCACCGAAGAAAATCATGATAGAAGTCATGCTTTTAAGAATGCCGGTGCGACCTTTCTTTCTTTTAATTTATTTGGTCTAATTCCCTTGCTCTCTTATATTTTAATCAATGTAGTGAACCTCTTTCAACATCATACTTTTTGGATTGCCTGTTTGCTTGTCTCAGTGGCATTAGCTTTGCTGGGTTTGGTTAAAGCTCTAATTACAGAGACCCATAAAGGAAAAGAAATTCTTCGGACTCTATCAGTTGGTTTGCTTGCCGCCCTATTTGCTTACTATATTGGCCAGTTTTTGGGATATCTAGCAGGTACGCTATAGATGAAACTTACTTAAGATACCCTTTACTATTATACTGCTTATATCAAGCATTTTTGTCTGCTCTTTTTCCACATTTTATTTGACAAAAATTGGTATATACCATATAATAAAAGAAAAACTGTATAGACCAATAAAGGAGAAAAGTGATGAAAGTTATTACCGTTTCTAATCAAGTTGAAGGTGGGAGCCTTGCTTTTTCATTACTCAAAGAAGCCCTTGATGCTGGCGCAAAAACCCTGGGATTAGCCACTGGTAGTAGTCCTTTGACTTTTTATAAGGAAATTGTTGAGAGTGATTTGGATCTTTCTAATATCATCAGTTTCAATTTGGATGAATATGTTGGTCTGCCTGTGGAACATGAACAGAGCTACCATCATTTTATGCAGAAGCATCTTTTTGTAGCCAAGCCCTTCAAGGAAACTTTCTTACCCAGTGGTTTAGCCGAGGACTTGACAGCTGAAATTAAACGTTATGAAGAAGCTCTAGCAGAGCATCCTATTGATTTCCAAATCTTAGGAATCGGTCGCAATGGACATATTGGCTTTAATGAACCAGGAACAGCCTTTGACAGTAGGACGCATATCGTTGATTTAGCCGAAAATACCATTGATGCCAATAGCCGTTTCTTCTCTAGTTCTCAAGAGGTCCCTAGACAGGCTCTTTCTATGGGGATTGCCTCTATTATGGCTTCCAAGCAGATTGTGCTAATGGCCTATGGTTTTGAAAAAGCTCAGGCAGTTACGCAGATGGTTGAGGGTCCAATTACAACAGCTGTCCCTGCCAGCATTCTGCAAAAGCATTCCAATGTTACCATCATTGCTGATCAAGCAGCAGCTAGTAAATTATCATAAAGATGAAAATTCTTTAAGCTTATGATAAAGAGAATTATCACTAATATAAGAAGGAGCAAATTATGATTATTAATGGAATGCTTCTACAAGAGTATCCACTGTTAGATGAACTTCTCTATCAGGTAATCTTTTTACCCAAAGATTCACAAGCACCAGAATAGAAGTATTATATAGTTGCCGGAATTGCAAGTTTACATTAAAGATTTTGGTAACTTAAGAGATGATTATGCTATGGTGGCGGAAGTCGATTGTGCAGTCTAGTCAGGGATGTGAGTGATTACGGCCATTTAGACATTTCCCCCACCTTAGCTAGCCATATAGGCACTATTTCTATTCTTAACATTTGGGTTAAATATCGTAGATATTCTGCTGGAAGTCAGAAACTTCCAAATACTTGAGCAATTAACAAACTTATTGGCTGATGGTTGACTCTATATGAATATGCAGCATCTAACAAAAGCTATAGAGAGTCAAGAAGTTATGGATAAGTTGCTTTCTAACTCTGCTGTTATTATATGTGTTAAGTTTATCAAATTTAATGATTAGATAACTTCATTGTTATCTAGGCAGTACAGTGAAGAAAACTCAATTGTTAAAGATAATAGAAATTACTATGAGATGAGTAAGAAGAAAAAAAGAAAGCAACAGCCTCAAAAATTAATCAATTTTGACTATTTAAAAGAAAATAAGATATCCGAGAATGTTGCTTTTTGGATTGTGATAGGCAATTAGTCATTCATTTCTTTATAGGATTTCCGATTGATTTTTATCACAAGAATTTATTACAAGGGTTTGTTAGTTTTTTTAATCGATTCACTGTTTCAAATTTAATGATAAATGTTTTCTTCTTAAGTCTTGGAGTAGTTTATGTTTTACGCTTCATAGCTATTAGGAAAAAAACAGAGGAAGAGAAGCAAAAATTCTGGTTCTTCTTCATAATAACAAGCTGAACTATGTTTATTATGAAGAATATTTGGTTGTTATTCATTTGTATCGGTGTGGCGGATTATGGAGAAGTTATCGAAGAACCATTTTTCACCTCTCCTTGACCAAGAAATTTTTTTATTTTACTTTTAAATGTCTCTCTTTCATTTGTCAGTTGGCTAACTTATCTAGTTGGCTGTAGAAATCTTAAAAAGCAGAAAAAAAAGACGCTCTAAATGAGAAAGTTGTTTGTGTGAATGGAAAGGAAATATAGTAAATGTGAGGGTATTGGTAAAACTCGCAATTGTATGGAATGACTGAATCGTCTGAATCTAAAATTGTATCTCACTCCTGCATCCTAGTGATGCGGGATTTTTTATTAAGAACTTTTTGCAATCGGTAACAAGATTGGACAAATAATTATAGCAAGTCATTTTCCTAATCATTATTTTATTCGATGCTTCAAATAAATGTCTGTTGCTATGGACAAGGATTTGTAAAATACTTACAATAAAAATTGTTATGATAATACTATAAAGGAGGGAGTAGAAGTGTATGATGACTTTGAAAAATAAAGGTCAAGAGCTCATATATCTACTGCTAACACAAAGGGATTTTATGACTTCTGATGTTTTGGCACAGAAGCTTCAGACCTCAACAAAAACGATTTACAGATGGGTAAAAAGTATCAATGAAGACTTATCTAATGGGCCTCTTATTATTTCTGAGAAAGGAAAGGGATATAAGCTGGATTATGACCAATATCTCTTATTGGATAAGGCAGGGTCCCCTGCCGAGTACTCTCCTAAACAAAGACGGAGTAAACTCAAACAGTTATTGTTATTGCAGGCTCCTCAACCGGTCTCTGTATTTGACTTAATGGCTGAACTTTTTGTTGGCGAGTCGGTCCTTGTGTCTGATGAGAAATTGATTGCTCAGGATCTAAAAAAATTTGATTTACAGCTAATACGAAAAAAACGAACGCTGGCAATTCAGGGAAAGGAGGAAAATATTCGTCATGCAATTCTTGAGGGTCTTCAGCATGATCAGATTGTCGATTTCATTGATTTAAAAGTACATTCAGACCTCAATATTGATGAAAAGGATGCTGCTTTTATCCTTTATCAGTTGGAATTTATTGAACGAAAACTTTCAAGCAGTATCCCCTACCCTTACAACATTAATATTTTTCTCCACCTTTATATTTTAATGCAACGCATTCGCAAATCGCAAACACACTTGGCAGATGGCGGAAAGGAAAATTTAGAAGATGCATCAGCTATTCTATTAGAATCTGCTACAGAAGTTATTCAGCATTTGGAAACTTATTTGGACCTTCCTATTCCTAAGATTGAAGTTCATTACCTCTATCAATACCTGTCAGCTTCCAGACTACAGGAAACGAGTTCTAAAGAAATTCTTTTTTCCGAGAAAGTAAAAATGATTACACAGACCTATCTGAAGCTGATGAACCAAAAGTGGCCCTTTGATATAAATAATAAGGATATTTTTATTGACTTGGCTAACCATATCGAACCTATGCTCAAACGTCTGAAGCAAAAGATTATGATTCATAATGGTTTATTAAACCAAATTAAATTGATCTATTCAGAAATTTTTGAAAGGGTTTGTCAAACATCGCACGAGATTTCTCAGCTCTATCAACTCTCTCCAATTTCGGATGATGAAAATGGTTTCATCACACTTTATTTTGCAAAATTATTGGAAACAAGTAGTCGTAAGCTCAAGACTCTGATTGTTTGTACAACAGGTATCGGAATTTCAGAATTATTGCGGGCTAAAATTAGCAATAGCTTTTCCGATTTAGAGATTGTTGATGTTATCGCGTCCAGAGAAACGAAACACTTGGAAGAGAATTATCCTGCTATTGATCTGTTGATTTCAACTATCCCACTTCAATTACCAGCGTCTTATCCTTTCTTATTGGTAAGCGGTATGTTCACGCTTGAAGATCAGGAACGTTTGCGGCAAAAGATTGGAGAGATCAAAAATGAGCAGTGAGTTAGTCAAGAAGTTATTTATTGAAGAGCCCCTTCATAATCCTAGTGAAGTCTATCACTTCTTGGCAGAGCAGATTGCCCCTTTTAGCAATCAAGAAGTGATAGAAAAATTACTAGCCCGTGAGCACTTAGCAAATATTCAGATTTATCAACAAACCATTTTACCCCATCTTGAACTGCGGGAGCTTGAGCGAAGTCAGCTTCTTATTCTTAGGTTACAAGACCCTATAATATGGGACGAGGACATGGGAGAAGTTAAATTGATTATTTGTCTGGCTTTAAAGGTTGGAGAGGTGGAGAAGGTTAAAAGGCAGATTAGGGATTTTATGATTCATCTAGCCAATGATGCTTATCTCGAAGAATTATTGCAGGCTGAAAAAATTGATATTGAAAAAATTTAAGACTGAGAGGACAGAAATATGAAAATTGTTGGAGTAGCAGCGTGCACCGTGGGGATTGCCCATACTTATATTGCCCAAGAAAAACTAGAAGCAGCCGCTAAAAAAGCAGGCTATGATGTTAAAATCGAAACTCAAGGAACCATTGGTATTGAAAATGAACTTAGTGGTCAAGATATTGCTGAAGCGGATATTGTTATTCTAGCGATTGACGTTAAAATTTCAGGTGAAGATCGCTTCCAAGGGAAAAAAATAGTCAAAGTCCCTACCGAGGTTGCCATTAAATCTCCTAACAAGCTGATTGCTAAACTGGCAGAAGTAGCCACACAATAAGAGAAAGGATAGATTATGGAAGCAAAAAATGCGATAAATCCAAAGCTCATCAATACGCATTTATCGGTAGAAACGAAAGATGATATCTTACAAAGCCTATCTGAGTTATTTTTAGAAGAAGGAAAAATTGCAGATTGTCAGGATTTTATCAAGGATGTTTATGAACGTGAGGCCCAAGGTCAAACAGGTATTGGAAATTTTGTAGCTATCCCCCATGGTAAGAGTGACTCTGTTGTGGCTCCTGCTGTAGCAATAGGTATTAACGATAAAGAAATTCCTTGGGAAAGTCTGGATGGTCAAGGAGTTCGAGTTGTCATTTTATTTGCGGTAGGATCGGATTCGCAGGCAGCCAAGGAGCATTTAAAACTACTCTCTCTTTTTGCTAGAAAACTGGGCAATGACCAAGTTGTTAAAGGCTTGTTAAAGGCCAAAAATCCGGATGATATTTTAGCGGCGTTTTCATAAATAGGAGGATGAAAATGAAAGAACTACTGAAAAAAGCAAATTTTAAAGAACACTTACTGACAGCTATTTCCTATTTGATTCCCATTGTCTGCGGTGCGGGTTTCCTAGTAGCCATCGGTATGGCTATGGGGGGTCAGTCTCAGGATGCCTTGGTTATGGGAAAATTTACTTTTTGGGATGCGATGGCTACAATGGGCGGTAAAGCACTCGGTCTACTCCCAGTTGTTATTGCGACAGGAATCTCTTTTTCCATTGCTGGGAAACCAGGTATTGCTCCCGGATTTGTTGTTGGGTTAATCGCTAATAGTATTAGCGCAGGTTTCATCGGTGGAATTCTTGGTGGTTATATTTCAGGTTTCTTGGCACTTTATATTCTGCGCAATCTTAAAGTTCCTAATTGGGCCAAGGGCTTAATGCCGACCCTGATTGTTCCTTTCGTAACAGCCTTTGTCAGCAGTTTGATTATGATTTATCTAATCGGTGGCCCTATCGGTGCCTTTACGACCTGGTTGACAACGGCTTTGAAGGGACTAAGCTCATCCTCACGTATCGTTTTTGGGGCAGTAGTTGGTATTCTCAGCGGAGTAGACTTTGGTGGACCGCTCAATAAAACTGTCTATGCCTTTGTGTTGACCTTGCAAGCTGAAGGAGTAAAAGAACCTTTGACAGCCCTTCAATTGGTTAATACGGCAACTCCTATCGGTTTTGGTTTGGCTCATTTTATTGCTAAATTGATGCGGAAGAATATCTATACGAGGGACGAAATTGAAACGCTAAAATCGGCTGTTCCCATGGGTATCGTCAATATTGTTGAAGGGGTCATCCCAATTGTCATGAATAATTTGATTCCTGGCTTAATTGCGACAGCAGTCGGTGGTGCAGTAGGCGGCGCGGTATCTATGACTATGGGAGCTGATTCTTCTGTACCTTTTGGTGGAGTCCTGATGATTCCTACAATGACACGCCCGCTGGCTGGTATCTGTGGTCTACTGATCAATATTTTAGTGACCGGTCTTGTCTATGCTCTGATAAAAAAACCTGTAGCTGAAGAAGAAGTCATCCAAACAAGCTTAGAAGATGAAGAAGATATTAATCTTGATGATTTAGAAATTTTATAAGAAAGTTGAGGCAGTACAGATGTCAGCAGTTGAAATATCACCTTCTTTGATGTGTATGAACTTAGATAAATTTAAAGAGGAGATTACCTTCCTTAATGAACATGTAAGCTCTTATCATATTGATATTATGGATGGTCATTTTGTTCCCAATATCACGCTTTCACCCTGGTTTATGGGAGAGGTAAGAAAACTCTCTAGGCTGCCTTTGTCAGCACATTTGATGGTTACCGATCAAACCTTTTGGGTAGAGCAAATGATAGATCTCAAGTGTGAGTGGATTTGTATGCACGCAGAAGTCCTTAGTGGTTTAGCTTTTCGTCTGATTGATCAAATTCATGATGCCGGTTTGAAAGCAGGGGTGGTCCTCAATCCTGAAACAGACGTTACAGACATTTTCCCTTACATTGATTTATTGGATAAGGTCACGATTATGACCGTAGATCCAGGTTTTGCGGGTCAGCGATTTTTAGAGCCCATGTTAGATAAAATTGTTCAATTAAGAAAATTGCGGGCTCAAGCTGATTACCACTATCTCATTGAAATGGATGGCTCATCCAGCCGAAAAACTTTCAAACGAATTGATCAAGCAGGACCGGATATTTACATTGTAGGTCGCAGCGGACTCTTTTCTCTAACAGATAATATAGCTGATTCTTGGGCCATCATGCGTAAAGATTATGAAGAGATGACAGGTAAGAAATTAGAATAGTTGACTTTAGCTTAAAGAACTGCAGGATTTTAGTATTAATCTTATAAATTGAGATATAAGAAAAACACTTCTGTTGAAAATCAGTAAACTGGAAAACAGAAGTGTTTTTTTGGTCAAAAATTTATTAATTTCAATGTGTTTGGGTATTGTCAAAATAAAACGCTTTTCAATCTGGCCCAATTAAGCCTTATCGTCCATTTTTTCTAAAAGTCTGTCAACTTTTTTAAGTTTTGGTAACTGTGTTTTGTCAACAGGGATTCCCTTTTTGATGACCAGACTAATAGTTTTTAAAGCTTTGAGATTTTCAAGAGGATTCTGCTCTAGCAATATAACATCCGCTATTTTACCGACAGCAATTGTACCATATTCATCTTCTACTCCCAAAATGTGAGCATTCCCACTGGTAGCCATTTTAAGAACGTCTTGATTGCTAAGTTTTCCAAGTTTTTTACAGTAAACTAGTTCTCGCCAGAAATCGTAGTGAGTCACTAGCGTCATAGAAGCATCATTGCCAATGCCAATAGTAATATTATTTTGGAGAGCCTGATGAAAGCCCTTAAGCATTCCCTGATAAATAGCCTTCCCATTTTGATAAACCAATTCAGTGACTCCGAGATCTTTTCTGGAAAGTTTAACAAAAGGAATAGCTGGTGAAAAAGTGGGAACAAGTACACTATATCCTCTGTAAGCTTTAGGATTATTTTTAAAGAGCTGTATTATTTCCTCATCCATGCTAAAACCATGTTCTATAGAGTCAACACCTGCCTTTAAAGCAATTCTGATGCCTTTCGTACTTTCGGCATGGGCTGCCACCAAAATATCGTGCTTATGTGCTTCTTGACAAATCGCCTCGACTTCTCCTAAGGGGATTTGGACTTGACCCGCTTGACCTAAAGCCTTAGCATCAGTAACGCCGCCTGTAATACAGATTTTTATCCAATCAACTCCACTTTCAATATTTTGATGGCAGTTTTGAATATAGTCGGAAATAGAGGTACTTTCTCTAGCAACAAAAGGGGTACCATGTCCATCTTTAGCGCTTAGCATAGGCCCTGAAGCCTTTAAGGTTGGCCCTATAAACTCTCCATGATTTATTTGTTGGCGCAGCAGGATGTCTTGATAGAGTCCTTCACCCACGACTCTAATCGTTGTAACTCCTGTTTGTAATTCGGTTTGGGCGTTTTTTCTCATGATAGAGCGCAACCAGTTTTTACCTAGTTGGGTATTTATAAGACGGAAAGTCAAGTGCTTTAAAAAAGGGGTTGAGGGAGCAGATAAGGCATTTCCGTTTCCAAAAAGATGAGCATGGAGATTAATGAGTCCAGGCAGAACAAAGTGATTGTTTCCTTCAATAATATGATAATGTTCAAAATCATCTGGAAGAACAGGACTGATTTTTTCAATAATACCCTGTTTATTTATAAAAATATGCGTCGAATCAATAGCAGCTGTTTCTAAATGAATTAACCGAACATTACGGATTATTGTTGCAGACATAACATCTCCTTAAAAAATATGTTGATAAATTATCGTTTTATAGTTGGCTAGATTATAAAATAATGATGAAGAGAAATCAAAAGTCTACTGTTTTTATCTAGAAGAAAGAAAATTATATTTTAAGCTCTCCTATAGTGTGTATTTAATTCTTCAATTCTAGATTTTGTTAATGTAAGATTTTTGGCACTAACTGTCATAAAAATGTCATTGATTGTCCTATGCAGAGGAGTAGTCCTTGATTTATAATTTTCCGTAAAGGAGAAAAAGATGTCTAAAGTGATTTTACTGACAGGGGCTTCTTCGGGGATTGGCTATCTAGCAGCACAAAATTTAGCTCAGGAAGGGCACAAAGTTTATGGTGCGGCCAGACGTTTGGAAAAAATGGAAAATCTGAAACAAGCTGGTGTTCATCCGATTTACCTTGACCTTACAAAGGAGAAGACAATAAAACAAGCCCTTGCAGCGATTATTGAAAAAGAAGGCAGACTTGATATATTAATCAACAATGCAGGCTATGCTGCTTATGGTGCGCTTGAGGATGTTCCCCTTGAGGATGCTAGAAAGCAATTTGAAGTTAATCTTTTTGGTCTGGCCCGTCTGACTCAAGCAGTTCTTCCATATATGCGAATTCAGAAGTCAGGGCGCATTATCAATATGTCTTCAACAGGTGGCCGTATAACGACTATTATGGGGACTTGGTATCACGCCTCTAAATATGCTCTTGAAGCTTTGTCTGATGGTCTTCGTATGGAAACCAAGTCATTTGGCCTTGAAGTTGTTCTTATTGAGCCGGGTAGTATTAAAACACCTTGGAGTCAGATTGCCACAGAGAACTTACGAGCTTTTGCAGCTGGCGGTGCTTATAAAAAAATAGCAGAAAAGGTCGCTCAGAGAATAGAAAAACTATATTCAACCGCCTTTGTTTCTGAAGCTGATATTGTAGCAAAAAAAATAGTCAGAATCGCCAATGCTAGGCGGGTTAAACCACGTTACCTTGTCGGTCGTGGTGCCAAAGCGATTGTTTTTCTGCATACAATCTTGCCTGTTAAGATATTTGACTGGTTGGTCGTCAAGAGTTTGACTTAAGGCTATTATTTTTAGACAATAAGATTATGAAACTTATTATTACGAAACAATTTCAGAGCTTTTTAAAAGGATTGGGAATAGACTTTAGGTTGATTTTGCAAAAAGCGCAGCTGTCTAACAAGCTGTGGCAAGAAGAGCTTATCTATAATGCTCAGGATTATTATCGCTTTATAGCGACTTTGGATAAGCTGATTACGGATGAAGCTCTATTGGCCTTGAGCAAGGTTGAAAACATTAAGATGTTTGTACCAGCCTTTTTTGCAGCCTTGTCAAGTCCTAATGGTTTGACAGCCTTACAGCGATTTGCAAAATATAAAAGCTTGGTTGGTCCAGTAGAAGTGCAGATTCATGAAAAAGGGGATGAAGTTACTATTAATTGTGCCTATTTTTCATCACAGTTACCGATTCCTCGTATGTTATTGCTGCAAGAACAGTTGCTTCTTTTAAGTCTCTTACGAACGGGAACAGGAATTCGGATTCTTCCTCGCCAGATAAATTCTCCCTATAATTATGGAAAACTCCTTGAAAATGAAGTTGGCATTCTGCCGCAAAAGTCTAAAGGAAATATGCTGGTATTATCAAAGATAGATCTTGAGAAACCTTTTATCACTGAAAATAATGTCATGTGGTATCATTTAAAGCCAAGTCTTAATCAGCAACTTTCTCGGCTTGATAATGAGGGGAATTTCACTCAGACAGTTCAGGACGAGCTGCTGTCTGCTATTCCCAGTAGTCAATTTTCTCTGGCAACTATAGCTGACAGACTGGGGATCAATGCCCGTACCCTGCAGCGTAAATTAGCTGCTGAAAATACAAGTTTTAAGGAAGAAGTCTTGCACATGCAAAAATCCATGGCTTTATCTTATCTTGATTTACCCATGTCGGTTGACGAGATTGCTTATTTAGTAGGCTACTCAGAAAGATCTAGTTTTCTGCGTGCTTTTAAGAAGTGGACCGGCAAAACATTGACACAATATAAAAAAGGAGAAAAACAATGACATCGGCACTGCACCCACATAATGGGACAGAAGAAAAACACATTTATGCGGCCAGTTTTCTGTACTCTACAGGAG